>JARCMB010000077.1 GCA_030248825.1 Pseudanabaenaceae cyanobacterium MP8IB2.15
ATGAACGGATTTCTTGTCGATCGAATAAGTTAGCAAAATGATAGAAAGTCGCGACAATAAGCTGCTTTTCGGCGAGAGACTCTGAATGTTTGGGAAGTTGTTTGAGATGCTTCTCCATCACATAATTCGTGAACATCTCACCTCGACAACAAACTTGCTGCTGTTTGACGATCGAAAATCCACGACTCTTAAAAAATGCTTTGGCTGTAATACTTGACTCAGTTCGCAGATGGGCGATTCCCAACTCAAGGGCTTTGGCTTCGATCGCCCGATAAATCCGAGTTCCAACCCCACAACGTTGATAGTCTTTGTGACAGTAAAAGCAATCGATCCGACCATCCGATTCCAGTTCGCCAAAACCGATAATCTCGCCTTTATCCTCGGCAATGTAGGTATGTCGATCGCCACAAGCTTCTGCCCAATTTCTAAAATAGATATGATCGGGAGCCCAAGCTCGAACTCGATCGATCGAGTAATCACGAATATTAACTTCACGCACAGTGTCGTGAAATAACTGCGCTATGCGATCGGCATCTTGCGTTTGAAACAATCGAATTTTTATCACAGTTCCCACCGAGCAAAGTCTAAGGCACAGGTACGGTATCGAGCAGGCGTTGGATAATCCCTTTAGTCGATCGTCTACCCGCAGGAATGATCCGATGCCCCAACACATAGGGAGCGAGAAACTTGACATCATCGGGAATCACATAGTCAGATTTACGATCGAGATCGAGCATGAGCTTGAGAAAGGCATAGCTCTGAGCGGCTTTTTGCAAGGCTACAGTACCTCTAGGACTCGCTCCTAGAGTGATTTCGCTATCTTCGCGGGTTGCCCGTACCAAATTCACTATGTACTGACTTGTCCGATCGTTAACGGGAATTTGGCTACAAGTTTGGCGGAGGCTCAGCACTTCATCGGGGGTGATGCATGGCTCTAGGGGGCTAGAGGAACCTGTCTTACCCGCTTGCATTCTCTGCAACATCTGGATTTCTTCAGATGCGCTGGGATAGCCGAGGCTAAAAGCCAAAGCGAATCGATCGAGTTGAGCTTCAGGTAAAGGAAATGTGCCTTGATATTCGATCGGGTTTTGGGTGGCGATCGCAAAAAATGGCGTGGGGACTTGACGCGAAACGCCATCGACCGTAACTTGAGCTTCTTCCATCACCTCTAGCAAAGCCGATTGGGTGCGGGGTGTCGCCCGATTAATTTCATCTGCCAGCAGAATATGAGCAAAAACTGGCCCAGGCAAAAACTGAAATTCACCCTTCTGTGGATTCCAAATATTTGTTCCTGTAATATCTGTCGGTAGAAGATCTGGTGTACATTGAACGCGCTGAAATTTGCCGTCGATCGATTTTGCCAGAGACTTAGCTAACAAGGTTTTGCCCACACCTGGCACATCTTCTAGCAGGGCATGTCCCCCTGACAGCATGGCGACTAGAACTAGCTGAATTGCCTCATCTTTCCCCACGATCGCTTTACCCAGATTGTCTACTAGCTGCCGAATCTTTTGTCGATCGTCCATAAAATCCTCACGTTTAGTCGCTAATGTCTAGTTTAGGTTTAAAGTCGCGGCACAATCTATCTGGATCTGTTGTTTTAACCGATCTAAATCTGCAAATTTTTGCTCTGGGCGGATAAATTTGAGCAAATCGACCGCGATCTCCTTGCCATAAAGATCGCCATGCCAATTTAACAGATGCACTTCTACTGTGCGTTGCTGCCCACCAGTTACAGTTGGTCGCACCCCAATATTCATTACACCGAGTAAAGGCTCAGGATCGATCCCCAGAACCTTGACCGCATAAACGCCATCTCTCGGTAAAAATTTCTGGACATGTAATTGCAGATTCGCGGTCGGGAAGCCCAACTCTCGCCCGATCTGATTACCCGTCACGACTTTCCCCGCCAGTCTGTACGGATAGCCGAGCAAAGTGTTAGCTAGTTCGACTTCTCCTTGGGATAAAGCCTCACGAATCGCGGAGCTACTGATTCTGAGATCGCGATCTGGCATGAGTTGTTCTGGCACGATGCAGATTCGATCGCCCCACACCCGTTGCAAATCTTCTACCGATCCCAGTCGTTGACGACCAAACCGAAAGTCAAACCCAACGCTAATAAATTTGGCTTGGAGCTGTTCGATCAAAATCTGCTGCATAAACTCTGCTGCCGTCAAATTTGCCAGTGTTGCCGCAAAAGGTAACAAGACTAGTTGCTTGACTCCCATCTGGGCAAGTCGATCGATTTTCTCTGCCTCAGGTGTGAGTAGCAATCTGGCAGTCTGGCTAAAAAACTCTTGTGGATGCGGATCGAAAGTGACAACAGTAGGCACAAGATCCGAACCAGCTAACACAGGTTGGATCACACACTGATGCCCTCGATGCACTCCGTCAAAATTGCCCAGAGCGATCGCGGTTGGCGGAATAAGTTGGGAACAAGTTGAAGTAACTAACACGCTTTACATTTTGACACATTCGGTATAAATTCGCTCAAACGGGCATTTGAGTATAAATTAGTACAATTCTTGCTATCGTATGTGTAAGCCAGTATGCAATAACTTCGATCCAGTCTTGACTATTCGTTGCTATTTGTTCCGCTAAATAATTGGTCATTGATTAACTTTCGCTGATTAAACAATGTCATTCAGACAATCTTTTCGCCGCACTAAAATTGTTGCTACCATTGGTCCCGCTACCAGCAGTCCAGAGATAATTCGAGAATTGATCGAAGCTGGGGCAACCACTCTAAGGTTGAATTTTTCTCACGGGACTCATACCGACCATCATCGCAATATCTGCACCATTCGTCAGGTTTCGGTCGAACTAAACCAGCCTGTGGCGATTCTGCAAGATCTACAGGGGCCGAAAATCAGACTAGGACGGTTTGCGTGTGGTCCAATCATGCTCAACAAAGGCGATCGATTCACCTTGACCAGTCGGAATGTTGAGTGTACCAACGAAATTAGCTCGATTAGTTACGATAGCCTTGCCGATGAAGTGCCACTTGGGTCAGTAATCATGCTCGATGATGGCAAAGTCGAAATGAAGGTGGAAGCGATCGATCGAACTAAAGGTGATCTCTACTGTAGTGTTGTGATCCCTGGCGTATTGTCTGACTGCAAAGGCGTTAACTTTCCCAACGTGCACCTGTCAGTCAAAGCTTTAACCGATAAAGACAAAGAAGATCTACGATTTGGACTGTCAGAGGGCGTAGATTGGGTAGCCCTGAGTTTTGTCTGCAATCCCGAAGATATTCTCGAAGTCAAGGATTTAATTGCGGCGGCTGGCAAGCACGTTGGCGTAATTGCCAAGATCGAGAAACATGAAGCAATCGCGCGGATGGATGAAATTCTGGCGGTCTGCGATGGTGTGATGGTAGCTCGTGGTGATCTGGGAGTCGAAGTCCCTGCCGAAGATGTGCCATTGCTGCAAAAGAAATTAATTAAAACGGCGAACCAACTTGGCATTCCTGTAATTACAGCTACCCAAATGCTCGAAAGTATGGTCAATAGCCCCCGTCCCAGCCGTGCCGAGATCTCAGACGTTGCCAACGCAATTATTGACGGCACCGATGCCGTGATGCTCTCGAACGAAACCGCAGTGGGGAAATTCCCGATTAAAGCCGTAGAGACGATGGCAAGAATCGCCTGTCGGATTGAAGCCGAAAGCATTACCCACCCAGTTGAAAGTAGAGGCAAGCAAGTCTCTAACGCGATCAGTCAGGCTGTCAGTCGGATCGCCACTCAACTCGAAGCGGCGGCAATTCTGACGTTGACCAAAACTGGTGCCACAGCCCGTAATGTCAGCAAGTTCCGCCCACCAGTGCCAATTCTCGCGATCACATCTCAAGTTGATGTCGCCCGCCAGTTGCAACTAGTCTGGGGGGTGCATCCGTTGACGGTTCTATCTTTACCGACCTCAAGGCAGAACTTTGAAGCCGCCTTAAATCTCGCCCAAGAGCAAAATATCGTCAAAGCTGGCGATTTAGTGGTGATGACTGCTGGAACATTGCCTGGGGTAGCAGGTTCGACCGATTTGATCAAAGTTGAGTTTGTCTCATCCGTTGTTGGTCGAGGTTTGGGGGTCGGTCAAGGTGTTGCTACTGGTAGAGCCAGAGTGGCGCATCGCTACCTTGATGTCAAAGATTTTCATCCAGGCGAAATTCTCGTGGTCAAACATACTGATGTCGATTTTATCGATATTATTCGCAAAGCCTCGGCAGTTGTCACCGAAGATCCCAGCTTAGAGTCGCACACTGTGGTGATTGGTAGAAGGTTGGGGATCCCCGTGATTATCGGCGTTAAAAATGCAACTAGTAATATCCGTGATGGCGAACCCTTAACCGTGGACTTCCAAAAAGGGCATGTCTCTTCTGGCTCACCTTTGGAGGATGTGGGATAGGGAGAAGCTATAAAAAACTATGAAAAAACTACTGTTTGTTTGCTTGGGGAATATTTGTCGATCGCCTTCTGCCGAGAACATCATGAATCATTTGATCGAAACCCGTGGTTTAGTCGATCGAATCTCTTGCGACTCAGCAGGTACAGCAGGTTATCACGTCGGCGCAGATCCAGATCGGCGGATGTCGGCGGCAGCATTCAAGCGCGGCATTGTGCTCAAAGGCTCAGCCCGCAAGTTTATCAAGGCTGATTTAGAAGAATTCGACTTGATTTTGGCGATGGATCGATCGAATTATCAAGATATTTTGGCGCTTGATTCCAGTCATAAATTTGCCCACAAAGTCAAAATGATGTGCGATTATGCCCGCGATCATCCCGACAAAGAAGTCCCCGATCCTTACTATGGCGGCCCAGATGGCTTTAACTACGCGATCGATCTGCTATTTGATGCCTGCGAAGGTTTATTGGAGATCGAATCCCTAAACTAGACCAGCTTGAAAAACTCGATCGGCGGTTAATTCCAGATGGGGAAAAGCGATCGAAACTAGCTGCTGACTACCTCGAAACAATTGCATTTGATATTCTCGATCGACCAGCGTACAAATCGTAATCGTGGGTTGTTTGGGGTAATCGATATATCTGCGTCCACCTAATCCTAGGTAATCGACAATCCAATATTCGGGAATACCCAGTTGTTCGTATTCGCCCAGCTTTGTGAGGTAATCATCTTGCCAGTTCGTACTGACGACTTCGACCGCTAAGTGTACCGACTCGCCACGCATAATCGTCGATCGTTTCTGCCAGAGCGGTTCTGTGGTTAATGCTTCGATATTCAGGACGGTGATATCAGGATTGAATCCAGATTTACGATCGCTCAGTTTTTTAATAATGCACTGGCGCGGAATTGTGAGCGGCAAAGTTTGCTGCCTGATCTGAAATGAAAATTCGATCGCCAAAAAACCACTGACTTGTTCATGTGTCCCTGTTGGCTGCATTGCTCGAATTACTCCGTCTCTGAGTTCATAGCGACCACCACTGTCGGGATACCATTCAAAAAACCGATCGAGCGTAATTAGCTCGGTTTCGATGTCGTTTTCAATTCGATCTTGAGTTTGGATCATCATGGATTTTCGATCGAGGCTGCAAAATTATTTCATGCCGTTAATGCTAACAAATCACGGGTCGAGCAAGAATAGGAACTCAATATTCATCGATCGAGTCAATAAGTTATGTAAGATTTTGCTAATAGGCGTGTAAGATTTTGCTTATAGGTTTACATTTTTTATTATTTAAGACTTAATGTTTGGTTTGATCGGACATCTGACCAGTCTGGCTCATGCACAGGCTGTTGCTAGGGATCTCGGCTACGAAGAATATGCTGACCAAGGATTAGAGTTTTGGTGTATGGCTCCACCTCAGATTGTGGATGACATCACCGTTACTAGCATTACAGGTCAAACCATTCAGGGGAAGTATGTCGAGTCTTGTTTTTTGCCTGAAATGCTGGCAGCCAAGAAATTCAAAGCTGCCACCCGTAAAATTGTTAATGCTATGGTACATGCCCAAAAAAACGGCATCGATATCACGGCTTTGGGCGGCTTCTCATCGATTATTTTCGAGACCTTTAACCTCGCCCAAATCCGCCAAGTTCGCAATATTCAACTTGAGATCGAGCGATTCACCACAGGTAATACCCATACCGCTTATATTATCTGTCGGCAAATTGAAGAGGCGACTCGTAAATTTGGGATTGATTTATCTAAGTCTACAGTCGCAGTATGTGGGGCTACTGGCGATATTGGTAGTGCTGTTTGTCGCTGGCTAGACAAACGCTCTGATGTCCAAGATTTAATTTTGGTGGCGCGAAACCAAGAACGTCTGCAAGATCTCCAAGCTCAACTGGGGCGAGGCAAAATTATGGATATTGACTCGGCTCTGCCACTGGCAGATGTTGTGGTGTGGGTAGCAAGTATGGCAAAGGGTATGGAAATCGATCCATCTGTGCTGAAACGCCCCTGTGTGTTGATCGATGGCGGTTATCCCAAAAACATGGCGACGATGATTCAACAGCCAGATGTGCATGTGATTAACGGCGGTATCGTCGAACATAGTCTCGACATCGACTGGAAGATTATGAAAATTGTGAATATGAGCGCGCCTGCTCGTCAGTTATTTGCCTGCTTTGCAGAGTCGATGCTGTTGGAGTTTGAAGGCTGGCATACCAATTTTTCTTGGGGACGTAACCAGATTACAGTCGAAAACATGGAAAAAATTGGACTTGTTTCGATCAAACATGGCTTTCGGCCTCTGATTGCCTAGATCGAAAAATTGCTTAAAAGGACTTTACTCACAACTTCAAACCCAAACATCATAAAATAACTTTTTGACACTCTTCCCTCAAAGCTATACGATGCTTTGATGGTTTTGTGCTTAATTAGTTAGCTAATTCGGCTTAAGGCTTTTGCTCAATCACCGTAATACCTATGGCACAAGGTAGATCCGCAAAATATGCTAACTGATAACATATCGATCGAATCACAATTTAGACAGGACGGTATGCTTACCAGTCCTAACCGCATGACCGAAAGGGCTGATTTTAATATGAACCTTCATAGGGAACTCGATAAACTAGAGGAAATGCTGCTCGAAAGCGGGCCTCGTGTGGCTGGACGCACGATGATCAACGAAGAGAAGATTTGTCGGCAAATCGACCAAGTACGGATCTCGATCCCAGAGTCGATCGCTAGAGCCGAAGAAATCCTGCAATACAAACAAGAAATTATTGGGGAAGCTGACCAATACGCTGAAGAAGTTGAAGCTGCTACCCAAATGCGGGCTGTCAAGATGCTGGAAGAATCGACGATCGTGCGCCAAGCTGAACTCGAAGCCAGTCAACTGCGTCGTCGTGTTCAAGAAGAATGTGATGAGATGAGAATGCAAACGCTGAACGAAATTAACCAGATGCGCCGCCAAGCTCAAAAAGAATGGGACACGATTCGCCACCAAGTCAACACCGAAGCCGAAGATATGCAACGTGGAGCTGATGAGTATAGCGATCGAATCCTTGGCAGCCTAGAAGGACAACTGATCGAAATGATCAAAATCGTCCAGAACGGTCGCAAAGAGATAAGACCATAGCTAATTAATCCGAATTAACGATTGTAGTAGCGCATGAACTGGTCAACTCCTCTGGCGATCGCTAAAGCCATTCGATCTTGATAGGCTCTGTTGTTCAAATTCGCGGCTTCTTGGGGATTGGTGACAAAGCCAGTTTCTACCAGAATGCTAGGCATTGAAGTCTTGCGAATCACGAAAAACCTTGCCGATTTTACAGTGCGATCTCTAGCCCCAGTCAGAGAAATAATCTGCTGATGAACCGCTGCGGCTAATTGTTGACCGCGACTGGCTCCTGGCGCAAAGTAGGTTTCGACCCCGCTGACACTACTAAGGCGAGATTCTAGAGAATTAGCATGGACGCTGACAAACACATTCGCCCTCACCTGCTCTGCTAGATCGACACGCGGTTGCAATTCCACATTCCTATCCTCGGTGCGGGTATAGACAACGGCATAACCCATCTGCTGAAGATAACGCCCAAGTTGCAGCGAGATCTGTAAAACTACATTTTTCTCGTAAATCCCATTGCCAACTGCGCCGACATCAGGCCCGCCGTGACCTGGGTCGACTACAACGATGCCACGCCCACGATTGGGAATTGGATTGTTGGGGAAAGAAGGTGCCCTCGACGGCGGAAAGGATGGTGAAGGAACTGGTGTTGGTGTGCCCCCTCTGATTGGATAGGAAGGTAAAGGAATCTGGGGATTAATCGGGATGGGATTGTTCCCAGAATTTGGATAGGCGGGAACCTGAGTGGTTGGGTTAGTCCCAGACCTAACTAGCTGAAAAGCAATCTGCTGTGGATTCCCACTATTGTTTTCACGGATCTGCCAACCAGGTGCCACCTTGAGTCCGACCACAACTGTACTGCCAATTTGAGTGAGACGTACGCGCTCAACTGGGCTATTGGCAGGCAAGACAGGACGTTGAAGCTGGGGTGAGATTTGGGCAGAGCTAATACTGAGATTGTAAGTATTGCTAGAAGGATCGGCACTACCGCGATAGGACAGCCCTTGATTTGCTTGGATCAAAAGCTGACCCGAATTAGTCAGAGCGATCGTCTGAATCACCGTCGTACCCGTGACATTTCCCCCAGATGTTGGCACTGCTGTCACTGGATTTGACCCTGATGGATCTGGCACGGGCTGGGGCAGGCTGGGCGCTGGAGCCGAAACATTGCTACTGCCGATTGGAGCAAGTAATATGCCGCCCTTAATTGGATTGAAAGTACTACGCCAGTCGAGCCGACTATTTTCGTCGTTCGGATCGAAGTCCAGCACCACTCGTGTGATTGCTGGATTTTTCTGAAACTGTGCCACCCTGATCTGCCTAACGCCGTAGCGGTTAATCGGAATCACAGAATTATGCAGTCCTGGCATCACCGCAGTGCCTTGCAAATCCATCACAATTCGATCGGGGTTGACAATCCGTTGCACGCCTACTTGAGGGTTGCCATTGACTACCAGCAAAATGCCATCCGATGTCGCCATCACGTTTCGGAGCATGGACGCACTGGCAAAGCTCTGAGCAATTAGAGGTGCAGGATTAGTCGTCGATCGAAACTCTAGAACCCGATCGGGCGCAGAGATTAATTTTGCCTGTTCTTGCGCTTGAGCTGTGTTACTAAAGCCGTAACTCCAGAGACAACTCCAGACACAGAGAGACATTCCAAACTTTAGATGCTTTGGTTTCAAGCCGGTTACCCCAACATCACGTCATGGTGGTGAATTAAGAAAGCAATTCTACAGGAGACAGCGTTACTTTTTCCACCGAAGGTGTTTTATTTAGCCAACGACTAGAAAGTTGGGCAAATTGTTCTGGATCACCACTAACACAAAATCTCGTGTGAGCGCGATCGATAGATTTTTTACTGTTCTTACTATTCTTACTATTATGTCGCAGTCCAACATGCAGCCCCAGAAGTTCTAGCTCACGGGCAGCAGCACTGACTATGTGCTCTGCGGGATCGATAAACTGGACATGGTCGGGCAAAATTTGGCGAAACAAACTAGCTAGGTGCGGATAGTGAGTGCAGCCGAATACTAGTGTATCGATATCTGCTTCAATTAAAGGTGTCAGATACTCTATAGCAACTTCGAGTGTGTAGCTATCTTTAATTCGTCCTGCTTCGACTAGAGGCACAAATTCTGGGCAGGCGACTTGCCAAACTTGAGCTTGCTCTTGACTTTCCGCTAGACTCTCTTCGATCGCCTGAGCATAGGCATTACTTTTTATGGTGGCAGATGTGGCAATTACGCCAATCCGTCTACCATTACGCACTGCCGCTCTTGCTCCCGGCAAAATTAAGCCTAAGATCGGTAAATCAAAGCTGTCACGCAAAACGTCTAACGCCAGAGCCGAACTGGTATTACACGCCATTACTACCATCTTGACTTCTTGAGATTGCATCCAGATCAGGATCTGCCGCACAAATTCGATAATTTCGGCAGGCGACCTCGAACCCCATGGAACTCTAGCCGTATCGCCGAAATAAATAACTGACTCTTGTGGCAACTGCCGTCTGATTTCCTGTAAAACGGTTAGTCCACCCACACCACTATCAAACACACCGATTGGGTAATGCGATTTTTCCTTTAAGAACATTCACTGCCTCACACATCACTGCACAAGTAAAACATAAATCTAAAAACGATTGCCAGAGGGTAACAGTAGTTTTTAGATTTCGGGAGATTTAAAAAATCACTACTTGGGTAAGCGTACCCTCGCAACCTATACTTGCTTAAGTAACTAGATATTGCAATAGGAAGCTAGACAAGTATATGGATTTATCTCGTATCCCCGCCCAACCGAAGCCAGGAATCCTCAATATAATCGTGGAGATCGTGGCGGGTAGCAAGAATAAATACGAATTTGACAAGGATCTCAATGCCTTAGTCCTGAATCGGGTGTTGAGTTCTTCGGTGGTTTATCCTTTTGAGTATGGTTTTGTGCCGAATACTCTCGCTGATGATGGCGACCCACTTGATGGTCTGGTGATGATGGATGAGCCAACTTTTCCAGGCTGCATTATTCCTGCTCGTCCGATTGGGATGTTGTTGATGATTGATGGTGGCGATCGAGATGAAAAAATCCTTTGTGTGCCTGAAAAAGATCCGCGTTATGCCAATGTCAAGTCTCTAGAGGATGTTCCTGCCCATCGTTTAGAAGAAATTGCCGAATTTTTCCGCACCTATAAGAATCTCGAAAAAAAGGTAACAGAGATCAATGGCTGGGAAGGTCTCTATGCCGTGAATAATCTGATTGCTGAGTGCATTGCGGCGGCAAAGAAATAGACGAATCGAATGTTCCTGAATAGCAGGCTCACAGAAGTTTTCCGTGAGCCTGTTATTTTTTAAGCAACTTGTAGAAATTTTTAGGAATTTCTGAGTTTTCGATCGATATAAATTAAAGATTGGACTGTACAATGATTAACTGGACAAAAACTTAGAGGTCTATCATGGGTCGCCAATGTCAGTTAACAGGTAAGAAAGCTAATAATTCCGTGACGATTTCGTTTTCGCATAAGCGGAATAAGCGATTACAGCACGTAAATTTACAGTCAAAGCGCGTTTGGTGGGCAGAAGGCAAACGTTTTGTGACATTACAAATTTCTACTAAAGCGATCAAAACTCTTCAGAAAAAAGGCTTACAGGCCTTTGCTAATGAAGCTGGACTGAATTTGAATAAGCTGTAATTTTCTAGGAGCCAAGAGCTTCGATCTCTCTTTCGATCGCCTTTTGGTCTTGGACTCTTTTGAGATGAATATTGGCATCGTTGGTTTAGGGCTGATTGGTGGCTCGTTAGGCTTGGATTTGAGATCTCAGCCTAATTTGCATTATGTTTGGGGAATTAGTCGCAATCAAACAACTTGCGATCGAGCTGTGGCTTTGGGTGCGGTTGACGTTGCCAGCCAGAACTTTGCTAGCATTCCCCAAATCGATCGAACTGATGTTGTATTTATCTGTACACCGATCTCAGCAATCTTATCTGCGATCACCTCTGTGATTCCCCATATATCTCAAACCGCGATTATTACCGATGTCGGCTCGGTAAAATCGTCGATCTCGCTACAGGGGCAAATGTTGTGGTCACGGTTTGTTGGTGGACATCCAATGGCGGGGACAGCATTTAGTGGCATTGAAGCGGCGGAACGAAGTTTATTTCAGCAACGTGTTTGTGTGCTTACGCCTGGGATCGATCGAGCTGCATTAGAAATGGTTCGATCGATCTGGGAATCAGTTGGGGCTACGGTCTATGAGAGCAGTCCTGAAGCGCACGATCGAGCTGTTGCTTGGATCAGCCATTTACCTGTAATTGTCAGTGCAGGGTTATTACTCGCTGCTCAGAGAGAAGGCAACGATGAGATTAGTCAGCTTGCTCAGAAGCTTGCCAGTTCTGGCTTTCGAGATACTAGCCGTGTGGGTGGGGGCAACCCAGAGTTAGGAAGAATGATGGCTGAGTATAACCAAACCGCTTTGCTCGATCATTTATATAGCTATCAACAGACTTTACAAGATTTGATTACGATGATCGAGCAAGGGCAGTGGCAAGAGATCCAAACTGCGCTCGAAGTTGCTCAGCATCTCCGTCCTTTATATGTACGAGAATAGGTGGGTCTG
>JARCMB010000431.1 GCA_030248825.1 Pseudanabaenaceae cyanobacterium MP8IB2.15
GCTGACTCAGTTTAATGGTAATGCCACGGCTGACATGGCAAAGGCGATCTCTAAGCTCGAAGCTGAAGGTGCAGATAGTTATGTGCTCGATCTGCGTGGAAATCCTGGTGGATTGCTTCAAGGAGCTGTGGAAATTGCGCGGCAATGGCTACCTGAAGGCGTGATCGTATATACAGTCGATCGAAATGGCATCCAAGAAAATTATGCTGCTACTGGTAAACCTCTTACCGACGCGCCGTTAGTGATTTTGCAAGATGGTGGTACAGCCAGTGCCAGTGAAGTGTTGGCAGGAGCTTTACACGATAACGACCGCGCTCAACTCCTCGGTACTCGAACTTTTGGCAAAGGCTTAATCCAGTCCTTATTTGCGTTGGATGATGGTTCTGGCCTAGCTGTGACGATCGCCAAATACGAAACTCCCGATCACCATGATATTCACCGTATTGGCATTAAGCCCGATATTGAAGTCCGCCCCACAGCATCGGTTAGTCGCGCCCAACTCGCCACAAAAGATGATTATCAGTACACAGAAGCGGTGAAATTATTTGCTCAGCAGACATCATAGTGGCTAATTATTCAGATCGACTGACTCGAAATTACCCTATTATCGTAATGTTCATCTCTAGAACTCCTTCTAATGCATTTTCCTCAAAGATATGCCTCGCTGGCGCTAGTTACAATTTCGATCGGACTCTTAGTCACTTCATGTAGCGAAAGCAAGGTTGCTCAATGTAATAAAGTCAATTCGGTTGCGATTAAAACCAAAAGTTTTACAGCACCTAAAGACTCAGCAGGATTAACTCAGTTTGCTGACAGCATCGAGACTATTCGCACCGAAATGCAAGCTGTTAAAGTTGAAGATGAAAAACTCAAGGACTTTCAAACTCGCTTTGTTGAGCTTTATACCGAGGTCGGTCTGGCAGCACGAGAAATTAGTAAGGTTTTAGCAACTAAAGATCAAGCAACTAAAGATCAAGCAACTAATATAGACGAAACGGCTAAAGATCAGGCTGCTAAAGACAAGGCTGCTAAAGACAAGGCTGCTAGAGATAAAGTTACCAAAGATGCTCAAGCGGCGATCGAAAAAGAGGCTCCTCTACTTGAAGAGATTAATCAGTACTGTTCTTCTTGAACTCGCAAAACTAATCAAAGTGAAGCCCTCGACATTTGCTCCCGTTCGATCGCTTCAAATAAAGACTGGAAATTACCTTCCCCAAACCCTTGGGCATGATTTTGGCGTTGGATAATCTCAAAAAAGAAAGTGGGCTGCTCAAAAATCGGTTGCGTGAAAATTTGTAATAACACCTGACCAGTCTCAGGATCTTGTGTGTCTGCCAAAATTGCTGGCGCAGTTTCGAGAAATTTCACGCCACGCTGTTTTAGCTTTGCGACCGTGCTGTAAATGTCATGCGTATGAAATGCCAAATGCTGTACTCCCGCGCCACGATTCCAATCGAGAAATTCCTGAATTTGAGAATTAGCGGTCGATGGCTCATTGATCGGGATCTGAATCGTCCGATCCTGACTCTCTAGCACCACACTTTTTAGTGCCGACTGCGAAGTCCGAATCTCAAATCGATCGCTCTGCCGCAACCCCAAATTTTGCTGATACCACCGTGCCGTAGACTGCATTTCTCCTTTAGGCACATTGATCACAACATGATCGATATGGGTAAAAAGATTCGTACTGCGCTGCCGATCGAAGCCTGAATCCTGACTTGATTCCTGACTTGATTTTTGACAGACAAACCGATGCTCGATTCTGCTCCAAGTTGGGACTAAAGTTGATGCTGTATTCGATCGAAAAGCAATCGCGGCGATACCTGGGGGATGATGTTGGAGAAATTCAGCGACAGGGCTTTGAGCGTCGATCGGGGCAGATAACCGAATTTCGATCGAGCCGTGCTGCAAGATTTCCGTATGCGTATTGTTAAAGATTTGTCCTACAGATTTGAAGTCTAGGCAATCCTCAAACCATTCTCGCCAATACCCGATATTTTCTAGATAAAACTCAACATGGTCTACACCAAAAGACCACTGAGGCGTAATTAGGGGGATTTTAGCCACGGTTTCGATCGCCAAGTAAGGGCATAAAAAGTATGTGTTGAGATCTTAACCTCATCCTAGCTCAACCAAATTTACAGTTAGAACCTTCAGACAAGGAAACAGCAAAAGTGCGGCAAAGTCAGATTATTTAGTAGACTGAAACATTAAGACTAAACTTAGCTTGATGCTCCAACCAGTATCTATCAGAAAATATGTTCGACGAGATTACCGATAAATTTGAAGCGGCGTGGCGGAAACTGCGCGGGCAAGACAAAATCAGCGACTCAAATATTCAAAATGCGATCCGTGACGTGCGACGGGCACTTTTAGAAGCAGACGCGAATTTGCAGGTAGTCAAAGAATTTATCGATCGAATTTCCGAAAAAGCTCAAGGAGCCGAAGTCGTTGCAGGCGTGCGCCCCGATCAGCAATTCATCAAAATCGTTTATGACGAACTCGTAGCCTTGATGGGTGAAGAAAATCAGCCAATTGTCGAAGCCGAAACCGCCCCCACCGTGATCTTGATGGCAGGATTGCAAGGTACAGGTAAAACTACCGCTACCGCAAAACTCGCCTTACATCTCCGTAAACTCGATCGAAAGACTCTGCTCGTGGCAACTGATGTCTACCGCCCCGCCGCGATCGATCAACTAGTTACCCTCGGTAAGCAGATCGACATCCCCGTATTTGAGCTAGGCATCGATGCTGACCCTGTAGAGATTGCGCGTCAAGGGGTTGCCTATGCCAAAGAGCAGGGCATCAACACCGTGATTGTCGATACCGCAGGACGCTTGCAGATTGACGACAATATGATGGCGGAGCTAGGAC
>JARCMB010000432.1 GCA_030248825.1 Pseudanabaenaceae cyanobacterium MP8IB2.15
AGTTACAAATTTAGAACTGACAACTAATGATTAATCGATCGGACTATGCTTAATTTCTGTTTCCCTCTCCTTGCAAGAAGAGGGGTTAGGGGAGAGCTTAAGCTTTCTTGAATTTACCGCCCTTAGCAGGATCGGACCAATCACACGAGAAACCTTTGGTCTCCTTGACAAATTGATTCCACGGAATTGGGACAACGGCCGCCTTGGTTTCGTAGACAATTTTGAACAAGCCATCATCACCGACTTCGCCCAGACGGACAAATTTAGCCAAGTGATGATTGTTTTCCAAGGTATACATACCACCTGGTGCGTCAAAGGTCAGACCAAGTGCAGATTTGCGAACTGCTTCGAGATCATCAGCCTTGCCAGCTTTTTCGACGGCAAGCTTCCAGAAATACACGGCAACATAGGCCGCTTCCATCGGATCGTTCACAACGCGATCGGCACCATACTTAGCTTTGAAAGCTTCGACAAACTTCTTGCTAGCAGGCAATTCAACGGTCTGGAAGTAATTCCAAGCCGCAAAGTGACCCTTGAGAAAGTCTACGCCAATCGCTTTAACTTCTTCTTCAGCGATACTGACTGACATCGAAGGATACTTGTCTGGGCCCATACCTGCACCCTGCAATTGCTTGAAGAATGCTACGTTGCTATCACCATTCAGGGTGTTGTAAATCACGCCGCCGTTAGGCAGAGCCTGTTTGATTTTTGTAATCAGAGGGGCAACATCAACACTACCGAGGGGAATGTAATCTTCGCCTACGACCTTGCCACCTTTGGCTTCCAATTGGGCCTTGATGATTGTGTTAGCGGTACGAGGGAATACATAGTCAGATCCAACCAAGAAAAACTCTTTGCCTTTATTTTCCAATAGCCAATCAACTGAGGGCTCGATCTGCTGGTTTGGTGCGGCTCCAGTGTAGAAAACGTAGTTGGAACATTCCTGACCTTCATACTGGACTGGATACCAGAGCATGTGTTTCTTCGATTCAAACACAGGTAGCACGGCTTTACGGCTAGAAGAAGTCCAGCAACCGAATACAGTCACGACCTTATCTTGATCGATCAGTTTGGTGGCTTTTTCGGCAAATGTCGGCCAATCAGATGCACCGTCTTCTACGACAGCTTCAATTTGTTTGCCTAGGACACCACCAGCTTTGTTGATCTCTTCGATCGCCAGTTGTTCAGCTTCTACCACACTCTTTTCGCTGATTGCCATCGTGCCGCTCAGGGAG
Organism: Pseudanabaenaceae cyanobacterium MP8IB2.15; assembly: GCA_030248825.1. Taxonomy (GTDB): domain Bacteria; phylum Cyanobacteriota; class Cyanobacteriia; order Pseudanabaenales; family Pseudanabaenaceae; genus JARCMB01. The sequence goes on from JARCMB010000432.1 coordinate 1,236, forward strand.
TGAAGAATCCCTACTTTAATAGTCTCAGCCGCAGCAGTTGGAGCAGCAGGTGAAGTTGTGGCAGTAGGGGTTTCGGTTGTACCACCACAGGCTTTAAGTAGCATTGCGGTTCCGATCGAAGCCGTACCGTAAACTACAAATTTACGTCGATTAAATTGTTTTGTCATCCTAAATCTTTCTCCTCTACAAGTCCCATGTTTTATGTGATGCATTAGCGTGACATGACGCAAATACGATCGCATATTCGTTTATCTAGCTGGTCAGCAATTGGACAAAAAAGCCCAGTTTTACCACATTGGATATTAGAGCTATTTTTCGGCTAACCAGTGTATAAAATGATACATAAAAATTTGTAGCGCGCACTCATCGGTACAAATCTATAAGGACTCAGAGGTATAGAGAGCGTTGAGGAAAAAAATAACTGTGGAGTTGATTTTGTAATCGATTGCAAAATCAACTTACAGCTAGAACTGGAAGCCAATGCCTCCTTGGACAGCCGTGGCAGCTCGGTTACTGATGCCTGAGTAGCTATCGAGTGCAATTACCGCATTACCGTAGAGCAAAATATTTTTGCTGAGGCTGACTTCGACCCCAGGTTGGATCGCAAAAGCCGATCGATCGCCTGTAAGCGAAGAATTGTTATTTGTGACAAAAGAACCACCTGCGCCGAGATAGACATTGGCACGATCCCCTACTGGCACATCATAGGAGATCGTCGGTACTACCGAAGTGCCGCCATTGCCAAATAACACTGAAGTTCGCAAAGAAATTGGGGCAGTGTCGAACTTATAGCGTCCTGCCACATTACCGCCGACAATCGTGCCGTTGTTACTACCCAAAGCAACGCCAGCCCCAAGGTAGCTGCCAGGGGTAAATTCTTCTGCCGCCGCAGGGAGGGCATTGGCAACTAAAGCTGAAACCAGTAAAAGTGGTAAGGCAAAGTGGAGTGAGGATTTCATCGCTTTTATGACGAGGTACTCACCCTATGACTTGCTGATTTTTTGACGGGTTCCAGTTTGGTTTAAGACCATCCATTCGGGCGATCCAGATGGGTTAGGGCAAGCCCCAATAGTCAGCCCGCGCTCGAAGCCAGCCATTCTGCCGCAATTTTGTTACTACGGCTGTGACTTGTTGACGGAGCTTATCGTACTGTAAACCTCTGGGCATGGCGATCGATAGACTATGTGTGGGGAATATGCCGCCGAGTCGATCGAAGGTTGGATGCTGCTTCAGCCATGCCGCCGTCGCACTAGCATCGCCAGCAAATGCCTCGACTTTCCCAGTTTCTAGAGCGGTAAAGCCTTCTTGGTAAGAGTCCACGCCGACCAATGTGGCTTTGGGTAAGCGGTATTGGAGATTGACGATCGAAGCTGAACCTTTGAGTACGGCGATCGAACCTCGATCTTTCTGACCTGAATCAAACTGCTGTTTGTTCACACCACGCTTTACCAATAGCACAGTGCCATCGGTGTAATAAGGCGGCGAGAAGTCTACCAGACGAGCGCGATTGTTAGTTAGGGTAAGCTGGGCCACAACTAAATCTACTCTGTCTTCAAATAGGGCAGGTAGTCGATCGATGTTTTTGACAGGCACAAAAGTGACGGCAGCATCGCTACCGAGCAATTCTTTTGCTAGTTCCTTGGCAATATCGATCTCAAATCCTTCCAGATTCCCCGTCGCATTTTTCATCCCCAACGGCGGCAGATTATCTTTCACCCCAATTACCAAACGCCCGCGCTTTTGGATTGTTTCCCAATCCGAGGCAAAACATGATGAGACACATAGGCTGTATCCCAAACAGATTGAGCACGCGGCTAATGACATTCGCAGCATGGCTCTAAAGAGTTACTGCACTTTCGGTTGCCGACATGGGTGCTGAATTTTTGGCAGGCAGAGGTTCTGGTAATTCTATGATTACGTCTTTACCATTCTCAGAAAACGGACTTTTTGGCGGAACATCTGGCATCCTCGCTTTGATCATCTGAATCACACTGTCTACCTTTTCAGGGAAGATCACCACCAATGAACTATCTGGAGCATTATCTAAAGCAGAATCGATCGCGACAACTTCATCGAGGATAATCTCGCAGGGTAAATTAGGCGCAATGCCACTCACGCCTTGCTGAAGTAAGTTAGCAACCGCACCGATCTCACGTCCGCGTCGATCGCCATCCTCTTTGATCACAATTCGATCGAACATCACAGCCGCCAATTCACCTAACTCGATAATATCGACATCACGTCGATCGCCAGGCGCACCAACAACACCAATTCGATCGCCATTCCAAGTCGTAATAAAATCGGAGATCGCCTTATAGCCAGCAGGGTTGTGAGCATAGTCAATCAATACTTGGAATCGACCTAGATCGAACATATTCATTCGACCTGGAGTTTGCTCAGCCGAGGTCACAAAACTCGTCAGAGCGGAACGAATATCTTCAATTCTCACCCCTTGGGCAAAGGCGGCTAGACTTGCAGCCAAAGCATTCTGAATCATAAATGCCGTCTTGCCACCCATCGTCACAGGTACCAACACTGCCTGTTCAATTCGCAATGTCCAGTCGCCCTTCAGAATTGAGAGATAGCCGTTTTCATAAACCGCCGCTAAGCCACCTTGATGTGTATGCTCTTTGACGATCGAATTATCAGGATTCATCGTGAAGTAAGCAATTTGAGCTTTGACTTGGCTCGCCATGCCAACAACCAGAGGATCATCAGCATTTAAGACAGCATAGCCGCTAGGGAAAGCCGATTGCACCACTGTACTCTTGAGGTTTGCCAGATCCTCAACTGTATCGATGTCGCCAATGCCAAGATGGTCAGCTTGGACATTCAAAACCACGCCAACATCGCAGCCATCAAAGCCCAGCCCCGATCGCAGAATGCCGCCTCTAGCAGTCTCTAAGATCGCCACTTCGACTGTGGGATCGCGCAAGATCACTTGAGCACTGTAGGGACCTGTGGTGTCGCCTTTTTCGACGAGGAAGTTACCAATATAGATGCCATCAGTAGTTGTATAGCCCACCACACGTTGGGTTTGCTTGAAGATATGGGCAATCAGTCGCGTCGTCGTCGTTTTACCATTCGTGCCAGTGATCGAGATAATCGGGATGCGTGATGGTGCGCCGACAGGAAAGAGCATATCAATCACTGGCTCGGCGACATTGCGAGGGATGCCAACGCTAGGCGCAGTATGCATTCTAAATCCAGGTGCGGCATTCACTTCAACAATCACGCCATCGGTCGATCGAAGTGGTTGAGCAATGTCAGAGGTAACAACATCAATCCCACAAATATCCAAACCGATGATTTTCGCGACGCGCTGAAATAGCCAGACGTTTTCTGGGTGAATGTCATCGGTTCGATCGACCGAAATACCACCAGTACTGAGGTTTGCCGTCGCCTTGAGGTAACAGACCTGCCCTGGTTCGAGCACATCATCAAGGGCGCAACTCTGTCGCTGCAATAGGTCATGGCTGGTACGATCCAAGACGATTTTGGTCAGGACGTTATCGTGTCCTTCACCACGACGGGGATCTTGATTGATAATTTCGATCAACTGGGCGACGGTTGACTTACCATCGCCATAAACACAAGCGGGTACTCTCTCTGCCACAGCAATCACTCGACCATTGACCACAAGCACACGATGATCTCGTCCTGTATAAAAGCGTTCGATAATCACTTCATCTGAGACTTCTTGAGCCAAATCAAACGCATCTTCAGCCAACACCACATCGCAAATGTCAATTGTGATCCCACGTCCATGATTACCATTGAGTGGCTTGATCACGATTGGGAACCCACCAACTTCGGCAATCGCATCTTCTAAATGCTTAACCGATCGAATTACAGTTCCCCTCGGCACAGGCACACCCGAATCTCGCAAAATCCGCTTTGTGCCCTCTTTGTCAGAAGCCAGCTCTACAGCTAAGATCCCAGTGTTATTTGTCAGTGTTGCTTGAATTCGTTTCTGGTAAACCCCATACCCCAACTGGGTCATGGCACGGCTACCTAACTCGATCCAAGGAATTTTCCGAGCTTTTGCTTCCGCCACAATTGAGTCTGTACTTGGTCCCAACTGGGAATCTAGACGCAGCTCAGCTAAATCTTTAAAGTCTTGTTCTAACTCTTCTTTGGCATATTTCCCAGTTTCGGCAATACTTTGGCAAAGTCGCACTGCCGCCCGCGCCGCATAACGTCCCGCTTGTTCGTACTGATACTCAAACACGACCTGATGTATGCCTGTCTCTGCCGTAGGCTTGCTAGTACCAAATTCGACTGGCATGCCCACTAATCTTTGCAGTTCCAAAGCTACGTATTGCACTAGATCGGCGACGCTCACAACCATTGCACTAGCATCATTTCGTTCTATATTCTGCTCAATGCCAGGTAAAACTCGACAAGTTTCACCGTAAAGGCTGGCTAGTCTACCAGGAGAGATGCCCGATAAATCCTCTAGATCCAACCTGATCGTTACTAGCTGACACCTCTGAATGTGCCATTGATTAGGACCACGCAAAGTCTGGACTTTAAGGATTTTCATGATTGGTGATTTACACGGTAGCTTATATACAGTTTCCCATATCGTATGTGTCGTTAAGTAACAAACTTAACTTTCATTCTTAACATTTATTGTATTGGCTGACTATGCTTCAAGGCAACTCTTCAGGATGATTTGGATGAGTTGGTGGCATGGCATCAATTCTACCTGGCACTGGTTTTTGGACTGGTTGCAATCCTGACAGCATTCGTGATAGCTGCAAGGCATCAAGTACAGGTTTTGACTCACGCACTTTATGCCAGACCGATCGCGCCATTAATAGCGCATGTCGCCTACTTGTAGCTTGGATTTGCTCTAAATAAGCCTCGCGTTCAGGTTGGTAGTCAGTCGAAGTAATCAGCAAACTATGATTGACCAGATCGGATTGGTTAGTGACAATTTTAGCAATCTGTGACATGAGTTCGGGATAAAGCCAAGTATAAGCAGGATGAACAGTTAACTGGCAACGATGCGCGAGAGTTGGCTTTGTCGTTAGCTGTGCATCTGGACTCAGAACCTTATGTGTTTTGGCGTTAGGAGGTAGATTCATTACCACGGCAAAGTAGCCAATCGCCGCTTTACGCTGAGGTTCATAAACATAGCCCGTCACCTCTTGAGTATGACTAACCATGCGTTGACCATGATCGAGCAGTTGATTGGTCAGAGAACTGCGAAAATCATTGATCCCTAGGTCGTAAATTTGACGAATTTGGGGTGGCATTGCAGCTGTGTCTAACTGGTACAACAGTCGCGCATCAGCATTATTCACTGGGAGTAAGTTGGGCAGGTCTACTTGGCGTTCGGCTAGCTCCACCAGAGCCTCCATGCCAATTTCCCAGTCAGTAATATGTGCTAACGGTTGAAATCCATTTTGACGATATAGAGCGATCGCATCCTTGTAATTGACATCAACATCTAACATCCAAGTGCGGGCATCGGTACAGTATTCTAACGAGTGGCGAATTAGCTGCGTACCAATATTTTGATATGAAGCATCTCCTACGGCCAACTGATCGATCTGCCAAGTACTTTGGCTACTATTGAGTGGCGACACTCGAATAAATCCCAAAATTTGACTGCCTGACTCAGCTACATAAACCCGAAATAAGTGCTGAAAAGGATTGGGGAACCAACTAGCCAGACGCACCAGCGCAAACCAGTGCTTGACTTGTCGAGTGTAAGGGCTACAGTCAGGAGCTAGAGTTTCGACACTCTCTGCCAATTGCAACTGCTGAATTGCCGCTAAGTCTCGGTGCTGGACTGGTCGAATCGTACTGCCTGAAGGTGTGAAGGATTGCATAATCAATGCTCAACGATTAATTCAACGATTAATTATCAATGCTCAATGTGATTGGGTTTATTGATTGGGTCGAATCAGCACAATCGGTGTTTGCTCGTCGGCATTACCTGCGGGGTTGAGCAGCAGAGCTTGGTTGAGCAATTCGATCGACACTCCAGGAGTGGCTGCTAATATACTAACCGCTTTCAGATCGTTTACATCGACAATTGCGGCTTCTAAACCTGTCTCTGCCAAAATTCGATCGACGACGGCTTGCGGCTGCGACGGGCCCATGACGATGAATTGATCGTAAGGCGGAAGTGTGCCAGTCACGTCA
>JARCMB010000433.1 GCA_030248825.1 Pseudanabaenaceae cyanobacterium MP8IB2.15
ACTTGGCTTCGTTTTACAAAATTGTCAAACCTGCTGCCCATGAAGTTCGAGGTGCTTGGGAACTAGAAGATGGTACCGTAATTATCGAAATGGATGCCAAATATGTCCGCCTTGCCGACAATAAGCCAATTACTGTTCCCTGTTGTGATGTCTATCGATTTGAAGGCGATCTAATTAAAGAATGGCGCGTCTACCCTGATGTCGCTGAAGTGTTTAAATAATTTCCTAGAAAGTCTTCTGAGATCGTCACAAACAGTTTAAGTCCTGCAATCGCTAATAATTTGGAGTTGTGATTATGCTCTCTTTTTCTGCTACTGTCTCCGTTCATGCCCCTCTAGAAGTTGTCTGGGAACTGCTTGTCGATAAAGTAGAGCATCCAGATCGTTATGTTTCTGGGGTGCAAGGACTGGAGATTCTAGAAAAATACCCTGACGGAGTATTACGCCAGTTAACTCATCCTATGCCGATTAAAGAGAGAATTTCAATTAATCGCGATCGACTTGAAATTATTTTTAAGCTGGTCGATCCGATCCATTTCTCTGGTTACTTCTTTAACCGTATTCATCAACCTGAATCGATCGATCAGCCCTTGAAACTAGAATATGGACTGGAAGTCGAACCTACAGACTCTACCGCTCCTTTCGACGAAAGTAAGTTACCAAACGCTTTTTTTGCCACACTAATGCATACCAAAGAGCTAGCTGAACAGAAGGCTAAAGCTGGGTAATTAATGACTTCCATATTGACTTACGACTAATGCAGAGAAAAATTTTTTTAGCCTCTTATTTGGCAACATTTACAGCAACTTTTGTCGCAGTCTTTTTATCGATCTGCATATTTGTCCCATTAACTGATGCGGCGATCGCTAGTGAGATCGACCAACTTGGTTTAGGTCAAAATCAGGTGAACTCCCAGATCGAACAATCACCCAAGGATGAACAATTCATTCTCGGCGAACAAAAAACGATCGGCGAAGGTACTGTCCAAAGTTGGGTCAAGCTCGATCGAAACCAAAAACCGCTTAGTGTTGGGATTAATCTAACAGAAGCGGCGGTAGAAACTGCTCCACCAGACGATCGATCGGCGGCAGGTAAAGACGGGATCAAGGTAAAACTCCAAGACGGTATTGGTCATCAAACTTTTGAATATGAAATTGCGATCCCAAATATTCCCGAAGCTCAAATCCCTTTTACTCATCTAGGCGTGAACTGGAATCCGTATGGTCATGGGCCAGAAGGAATTTTTACGGCTGCTCACTGGGATATTCACTTTTATACGATCGATGCCGAATATCGCCGAAGAATTAGCCAGTATACGGATGTGCATAAACGCATATCTGACAAACTCCCACCCAAAGGGTTTACCAATCCCGACTACCAGTTAGCCCCTGGCACAGCAGAACCACGCATGGGATCGCACACTGCTGATTTTAGTTCGCCTGAATTAGCGCCTGGAAAGTTTGGCAACATATTTATCTACGGTATTCATAACGGTCAGGTGATCCATTGGGAACCGATGGTATCAGATGACTTTCTCAAAGCAAATTCTTATGCTGTGCAGCCAATTAAGCTACCTGAGCTTTATTCCAAGAGTGGTTATTATCCCAACACATATACAGTAAAGCATGACACTGCAAATCATCAGTATGTAATTTCTTTGGACAATTTATCATATCATCCTGCATACTCAGAGTTAAAAGAAGCAAAGCTTTAAGCGTCTGGTGGTATATTAATCAGAAGTCAGCGCAAGTGCAAAAACAGGGCAAAACTCAAAGTTTAATTTGCAATGTTCGCAGTTTAAGGTTCATAATTTTTAAAGTTCATAACCACGAGGAAGTTTGATGAACAAAGTCGATTTTTCATTTTCGGACACAATTGCAGGGTATGTTACTCACTACGATCAGACTAAAGCAGTCTTTGGACTCAAGACATCAGATGGCAGGGAGTTTCAAGCTAAACTCACAGACACTACCTATGCCGAACTAGCCCGAAATTTAGGCGAACCTTATCAAGACTGTACTGGGAACATCGGCTCCATGCTTGTGCCTGGGCGTTATATGTATGCCTATGGGGTGTTTTACGCTGAGCAAGGCGATCACAAGTTTGAAGCCAAACGCATTATCTTCAACGGTCGCAAAGAAAATGAGTATAGTTTCGAGAAGCAAAACTGGTGGATCAATCAAATTCGCGAACTAGGTGATTTTTATCTGCTCGCTCAGTTTCAGGGCAAACCAGTTGACTACCGCGACTACCGCACCACTCTGGCAATTACAGGCGAAAAAAGAGGTGATTTCCGTCAGGAAACCGATACAATTTCACGTCTGGTCTATGGTTTTGCTACCGCCTACATGATGACAGGCGATGAGCGTTACCTCGAAGGTGCCGAAAAAGGAACGGAGTACCTGCGCGATCACATGCGCTTCTTTGACCCTGACGAAAACATTATTTACTGGTATCACGGTATTGATGTTGCAGGTAATCGCGAAACTAAAGTATTTGCGTCTGAGTTTGGCGATGACTACATGGGTATTCCCGCCTACGAGCAGATCTACGCCCTCGCTGGTCCGATCCAAACCTACCGCGTTACAGGCGATCCGCGCATTCTTGATGATGCCGAGAAGACGATCGACCTATTCGATCGATACTTTATTGATAAAGAGAAAGGCGGTTACTACTCTCACCTCGATCCGATCACCTTGGATGCCAAGAGTAGTTCATTGCCAGAGCGCAATCGTGGTAAGAAAAACTGGAACTCGGTCGGCGATCATGCTCCTGCATATCTGATTAATCTTTATCTGGCAACAGGCGAAGAAAAATACGCCAAGTTCTTGGAATATACGTTTGACACGATCGCCAAATATTTCCCTGACTTTGATAACAGCCCATTTGTCCAAGAGAAATTCTTTGACGACTGGAGCAAAGACCAAACTTGGGGATGGCAACAAAACCGTGCTGTAGTTGGGCATAACCTCAAGATTTCTTGGAACTTGATGCGGATGCAGAGTCTCACGCCCAAAGATGAGTATGTGAAGCTCGCTGAAAAGATCGCCGAAGTTATGCCTGCTGTAGGCAGCGATCTCCAACGCGGTGGCTGGTACGATGTCGTGGAACGCACACTCGGCGAAGATGAAGAATCCCATCGCTTTGTGTGGCACGATCGAAAGGCTTGGTGGCAACAAGAACAAGCAATTCTGGCTTACATGATTCTGACAGGCTGCTTGCACAACGAAGAATATCATCGCCTTGCCCGTGAGTCAGCTTCCTTCTACAACGCCTTCTTCCTCGATCATGATGACGGTGCGGTGTTCTTTAACGTGCTGGCAAATGGCATTCCCTTCCTCATGGGTAACGAGCGACTCAAGGGCAGCCACTCTATGAGTGGTTATCACTCGTTTGAATTGTGCTACTGCGCCGCCGTTTATACCAACCTGCTGATCACCAAGCAACCAATGGATCTGTTCTTCCATCCTTTACCAGGTGGATTTAAGGATAATATTCTGCGCGTTTCGCCTGATATTTTGCCTCCAGGCAGCATTAGCATTGGGTCAGTGACGATCGATGACGAACCATATACCGACTTTGATGCCGCAGGTTTGACGGTCAAACTACCCGACACCAAAGAAAGAGTCAAGGTAAAAGTACATATCGTGCCAAACTAGCTGGATTTAGCGATCGCATTTTCCTCATAACTCATAAGGTTTAGGGGAAATGCGATCGCAATCGCTAAATGTTTAAGATCGGGAGAAACTATGGATATTAATATCAAAACACTCGAAGATGTCACAGTTGTAGAACTGGCTGGTGATATCGATGCCAATACTGCTCCTTCGATCCAAGAAAAGGTTTTACCTTTGGTGGGAACAGGAGGTAAAGTTTTATTGGATATGACAGCCGTTCCTTATATGTCCAGCGCAGGATTGCGGATGCTATTATCGCTATTTCGGCAGGTTTCCGCTAAAGATGGAAAGCTTGTTCTGGTAGGTCTTTCCGAGGAAATCAGAGACACCATGTCGATTACAGGATTCCTTGATTTCTTTACCACCACCGAAACCATCGAAGCTGGTTTAGCCTTCCTTAATTAGAGCCACAAACAGGCGATTGTGAACAGCCACTGGAGATTGACTAAAGATGGTTATCGACCGCATTGACGTTCATCCGACTCATACTCACACCACACCTGCTGGTGACACTTTTAAATTACGCTATGGTCGCCCTTTTCCGTTTGGTGCGACTCTAGTACCTGCGGGGGTGAATTTCTCCATATTTTCGAGTCATGCCACGTCTTGTACGTTGGTCTTGTTCAAAAAACACGCGCCCCAACCGTTTGCCGAAATCCCATTTCTGAATGAATTTAGGATTGGCAATGTGTTTACGATGATCGTGTTCGATCTCGACTACGAAAATATCGAGTATGGCTATCGGATGGATGGGCCATTTAATCCCCAAGAAGGATTCTGGTTCGACGCTTCCAAGATTGTGATGGACCCATATGCCAAAATTATCGGCGGACGTGACGTTTGGGGTGTAACTCCCGACTGGAATGATATCTATCATCATCGTGCGCGGATTTCGATCGATGATTTCGACTGGGAAAGCGATCGACCCTTAGAAATTCCTGACGAAGACCTTGTGGTCTATGAGATGCATGTTCGCAGTTTCACTCGTCATGCCTCTTCTGGAGTCAAACATCCAGGCACATACGCCGCGATTCGTGACAAGATTCCCTACCTCAAAGAACTCGGAGTTAACTGTGTTGAGTTAATGCCGATCTATGAGTTTGATGAATTTGAGAACAGCCGCCCTAACCCGACCAACCCAGATGAAACCCTACTCTCCACATTGCTGGGCACAGGTACAGGTCGCATCATCATCACTGCCTGCCGCGAGGATCAGAAATCCTACATTGGCAATAGCGACTTGACGTTCTTTACGCAAGCGTTGGTTGATGGCTTGCGAGGAAAAGGGGTGGTGCAAAGAAGAGGGTTCATTAGTGCCTACGACCTGTACCAAGCTATCCATGAAAAAGTC
>JARCMB010000078.1 GCA_030248825.1 Pseudanabaenaceae cyanobacterium MP8IB2.15
GATTAGACATATGATTAGCATCATGTCCAACTATGGAAACCTGATCCATCGTGAAGCCGCTATCTCTTAACTCCAGTAAAGCTTTTTGGGCTTTAGCGTGATCGGAGAAAGTACCGATCGCTCGTTTGTGCCGCTGTCCTACCATCATAATTTTGACTCCTGTTTAGTTCAATTAATTGACTGTCTGAGAGAACTCTAAAGGAATAAGTTAATTTAAAAATCATCCCAAATACATACATCTAGTGAGCGATCGAGTTAGCTGGAACTTCCGCCTTCTCAAGATTTTTAACCGCAGGTCCATGAATGATCTGACCTTCGCAGTCATAACGCGCTCCATGACATGGACAATCCCAACTCTTCTCGGCGCTATTCCAATTGACAATGCAGCCTAAATGAGTGCAAACAGCCGAAACAGCATGGATTTTCTTTTCGTCATCGCGATAAACAGCTAGCTGTTTACCTTTTACATTAACTACTTTGCCCTCGCCAGACTTTACATCTGTTAAAGAGCCACCTTGCAGCCCCTTGAGGCGATCGCCGATCCAATGTTTACCCACATCCAGCCCTTGTACGAGAAACTGGGGCGTAACAAAAGATGTAACACGCAGTGCATCATAAGTTGTTGCCCAAGGATTTTCGATACCTAAAATCAAATCCGAAAGCAACATTCCTGACATAGTTCCCTTACTCATACCCCAAAGGCTAAATCCAGTGGCGACATAAATGTGTTGATTAGCAGGTGTCAGTTTGCCAATAAAAGGTAACTTATCAACAGAGACCATATCCTGATTTGACCAACGATAATCAATCTTTTCAAGATTAAAGCGAGAAAGAGCATAGTCTTCTAGCTTGCGATATTTTTCTTCAGTATTGGTGATACTTCCCACTTTATGTCCACAACCTCCCACCAGTAGTAGCAGCCCATCTTGATGAGGAGTGGTGCGAATTGAGTAAGAATCTTTTTCAGCACCAATAAACATTCCAACTGGAGCTTTGGCTGGGTCAATGGTCGCTCCGATCAAATACGATCGCTGCGGGTAAGTTTTGGTAAAGAACAACCCTTCATCTGAAATCGGCAGATTCGTGGAAAGGATTACGTCCTGAGCCGTGACTGTTCCCCGATCCGTAACCACTTTACAAACTTTCCACAAATGCTCTTCTTTTGCAGATTGAACGCGCGTATTCTCAAAAATGTAACTACCATCGCCAGCAATCAGTTCAGCCAGACGCAGTAAATATTTGCGGACATGAAACTGCCCTTGGTGATCTAGCTTAATCGCTCCTGCGATCGGAAAAGGTAGTGAAGTCTGCTCGACAAAAGTGGCATCTAATCCCACTTTTAAAGCGGCGGTAACTTCATCTTTGGTTTCAGTAAGCCCTTGTTCGGATTCGGCAAAAGTATAAACAGACTGGCGGCTAAAGTCACAGTCAATATGTTCTTCTTCCACAAATTTCGCAACGCGCTCGATCGCTGCCATATTTGATGCTGCATAAATCTTGGCTTTTTCTTCGCCAGCATTCTCGATCAGTTCGGCATAAATCAGTTGATGCAAAGCCGTAACTTTGGCAGTTGTATGTCCACTCGAACCGATCGCAATTTGCCTTGCTTCGATCACGGCAACTTTTTTGCCCGCCCGTTTGAGCAACATCGCCGCTGTCAAGCCGACAATTCCTGCACCCACAACCGCCACAGCGACAGTTACATCACGATCGAGCGTGGGAAAGTTAGTAGTCGGCGTAGAATCAATCCAAAAAGAGATAGGTTTTCCAGAAAGGGGAATCATAGAAACTTCTAGGGGATAAGTGTTACAGGGTATATTTTTCGATCCAGATTTAGACTCGCACTAGAAGTAATTACTTCTTCTCTTAAGCTCCGAAAATTTTATCTTTCATCAAATCTCGAATCGCATTGTCTTTAATCATCAATGTCTCTACTAATTCGATCAGTAGTTCTCTCATCTGGTTTTGATTCATCTGCTGAACGGAACTTTGCACTAATCTCATGTGAAATTGTTGCTCTAGATTCAAACTAAAATGATTAGTGTCCATGATAGACTCCTTAATAAATGAGCTAAGAACAGTACTCCAAAATTCAAAAATTTGCTTGGTCTTTCGACCTCCTAAATCATTGGATGTTGATAATGAAAACACGTTGAAGATGGCGTTTGAATCGTATAAGATGTTTAACTAGTATAAATAGTTTTCAAATCTTAATTCGATCGGATATAGTGCGTCATCTAGACTTAGGGGAAGACATCTCGATCGATGTAATTGTGAAGTATGTATTTCTAACCGAAGGGTGTGGCAAGATTTATTATTCACACAACAGTTTTACAATAGCTAACATCGCTACAGTATCTATCTTTAGTAAGATATCTGCAATCAAATTTAAACTCAATTTAAGGATAAAGATGATAACAAAGTCATTCTTTGGGAAGAGACCACTGTTGGCAAAACTGGAAACGAGCAGGATTTCTTTAGGAGTGTCGATCGAGATCGGTTGTCGCTTGAGCCAATAAATCGTCACAAGTTGCTCGGCGGGATCGATCGACCATCCCATTTGCGAACCACGATCGAGGCAGTTGAGGCTATCTACTCCTTTTTGGCTTTACTCTGGAACTTCTGAAGTGCCGAATTAGATAACATCCCAGTTTTTCTAGACCAGTTGCGAGTAGATATACTAACAACGCGGTGAAACCGATCAATATACCAACTTGTTCCCAGTGAAGGAAAAAGAGCTCTTCCATCCCCAGCATTGCCCCAATAATAAAAGCAGGCAGGGTCATAACTATCGTTCCAAGCCCATAGAAGCATGAGATTACGCAACCACCTCCGCCCCGAATCTGGTAATAACGTTGCTGGTCGGCAATCGTAGCAATAATCGCTAAAATTGCATAACAAATCGATAGGATTGTTCCAGTGTAGGAAAGTAGCCACCGCCATTTAGACTTTTTCCTGTTTTGGTTTGGAGGTAAATTTTCCTGTTCGTTTGGATTCAAAATCCCTCTGTTTGCTCGTGCTATTAGCGATCATTATGATTTTGCAATCTCTCGCATTATCACATTTATTTAGTCAATGGAAAGGCTTGGGGCGATATCCTTTGTCGCTGCTTAGTTAGCATCATTAATGGGTCGCCGATCGTGGTGATTTTCCATGGAATGGGATTGGTCAATCGTGCTGAAGCTAAAAAAGGAGCCGCCATCAGCAGTCGTTTTACAATTAGAGAAGGACGAACGAACGCAGAGAGATAAGGCTCGTGCACACTGCCAACATAGATATAGGCTCCACGATCCAGCCATCTTCCCGCTACAGTATTGATGTCGTCGGGGGTAGTGGCTGACCAGCTATGGATGAAGTGAATTGCCGCAGGAGAC
>JARCMB010000434.1 GCA_030248825.1 Pseudanabaenaceae cyanobacterium MP8IB2.15
CTTCAAAGATTGGGGCTTAGACTGTGATTATATTACAGAATATAGATCTCGGTGTATTGGCGGCAAGTTAATAAGCATTATTTCAATCTCCTGCTAATTACTCAGTATATTTTGAGAATTGTCGATCGGCATTCGGGGTGGGGCGGTGCGCCACATCAGAGCGATCTCTTCGGGTGTGAGTTGATAGGCTTGATTCACCAGATCGCTGAGGCGATGTCCTAGGCGGGTGGCTTCGGCTCGATCGATCTGCATGGGAATTGCATATTCTTGATAAACTTCTTCCACTGCTTTTAAGCCTTTGGGACTGAGATCGCCTGATGTTTTGGGTTTGCGCTGACGGATGGCTTCAATAAAGGCTACTTTGCTAAAGCTGGAGAAGTTTTCGAGTTTTTGTCCGAGTTTGGGAATGTTATGGGTGCTCTGTATCCATTTACAGACTTCGCGGCTATTCGTTTGATTGGTTTTGGTGATTTCTATCAATCGACTCACTATTTCTTCGACTTCGGCGCGAATGGTTGGAGTTGGTTGGGCGATTGGGAGATTTTCAAACAAATAACCCATAGGACTTACCGCATCAGAAAGCATTTTTGTAAAAACCCTGTTTCCATACCACCAAGCAATAGGAGTATTCAGCCACCCTAAAAGATATAAATCTGAATTAGACAGGATAAAAGTCTTGTCATTTCCATATAAACCTGTTGTATCAAAAGCATATTGTGGAAAAGTTTGAATAACTTGGTAAATAAGTTTAGGTTGATCAAATGCTTGGTAATACACACAAGCTCTCAACTCCCACCAGTAGTGACCTTGATCCTTACGCTTACGTAGATTCGATTCAAAAGATTTCAAATGCTTATGAAGCGATGGATAAGCTTGAGAAAAGATCCGTTCAGCATCTTTTTCGGAATCTGCATTTTTCCAAGCCCATTCATAGTTTCCGCTAGATTTAAGTAGGATAATCCAAAGCTCTGCCCATTCAGGATGCCAACGTTTAATGTCTTGACCGCGTAGATAAGGCTTAATAATTTCTGCACACTTAGGATCAGCTTGAATTAGTCTTTGTTTGGTATCGTTATCAATTAGAAAAGCTTCATTGAAACCTGTTTTAATCCCATAGAGAGGTTTTACACCTGCAAAATCTTTGAGTGGGATTCCGATCTGTTTGATTTTTTGCATGAGCATCTCAACCTCTGGCGGTTCAAGACTCCATGCTTTTTCACTAAAACGCGACCAGATTACAGGAAAAGCATTTTGGTTGACGTAATTTGAGAGATTAGGATTTTTGCATTCTTCTTTCGGAACTGCACAAATCTGTACCTGTTGATCGGATCCTAGATCTTTCCGTAACGAGACAATACAAGGAAACACATCAGCATCTCTAAAAATTGGCGCATGACCGAAATCGATAATTTTCTCGAAGATCGAATTTTGGGTAAAAAAGCGACGTAACGCCTCACCATATCCCGATCTCAACCATTTGTTTGTGACGATATAGCAAAGCAGCCCCTGCGGTTTGAGAATCTGCACACCCTTCTCATAGAAATAAGTGTAGAGATCGGCAACTCCATCATAGGACTGATAATGACTTTGCAAATATGGCTTAATCGGTGACAACAACTCTTGGCGCACATAGGGCGGATTGCCCAAAACCACATCAAAGCCACCAGCCGCAAATACTTCAGGAAAAGCTTCTTGCCAATTAAACGGTCGATCGCACAAACTACCATCATCAATCAGCGAATTTCCCACCTTAATATTCTCATTCAGATCGATCAGCGTTTTCCCCCTCTGCGCCGTCTGTAACCATAAAGATAGTTTTGTGATTTCCACCGATTCCTGCGACAAATCCACACCATAGAGATTCGCGTTTAAAATCGTCTTGTCTAGCTCCCGATCGGCCTGATAAGCTTCCCCCTTCAGGATTGCCAACTCACGATTCACCTCTTCATAAGCCCGAAACAAGCGATTAAACGCCGCAATCAAAAATGCACCCGAACCACAAGCAGGATCGACTACCCTCAGTCCTCTCAACCAGTCGCGATATACTTCCCAAGTACCGATCCGATCGCTTGTATTGTCTTCTGTACTCGCAGATAATTCACTAAAAAATTGGAGTCGATGCCTCTCTAAATACTCTCCCAAACTAATATCGATGATGTACTGCGTAATCTGAGGCGGCGTATAATAAATTCCCTGAATCTTCCGCTTACCCTGCTTGCGCTCCTTATCTGTATATTCTTTACCCTCTCCTTCGGACTTAATTCGTTCTAGATCTGTAATCGATTGCTCAAAAATTCTCCCTAATACATCAACAGATACATCGACATCAAAATCAAAGTCAGCCAGTTCTTTGAGCTTACGACAAGTCTCATTTGGTACACGCAAACTCCGATCTAGTAAGTCGTCATGGCGAAACAAGCCGCCGTTATAGCCGTGAATTGCTTGCTGCTCATTCCCAACATTAATCCACTCAAATATTCTTTTGTAATTATCCCAAACTGGACGCGGAAAATAAGGATCGGAATATGCGTAAGCATTGCTAAGTGTGTGCTTCGGTAAAAGCCCTCGATCTTCACAAAAGGCAATAAATAAGATTCGATCGATGACTAGCTGAGCCTTTTCGACTAATTGGGAATCATCGATCGACAGATGTTGAATATCAAGTCGGGCTTTAACATCACGCCGAAAATATCCGATTAAATCATCTCTTACACTGTCATATTTGCTATAAAGCTCTTCAGTAATCTCTTCTTCCTGTTGCTCTGACTCTTTTAGCAGTGAATCAATTCGAGACTCTGAGGCGGTTGCATGGGGCAAAAAATTTTGGCGGCAAAATAGAAAATAAAACTGCTTAAAAGTATAGAAATCTGCTAAGTCTTCGAGTGTGAATAGTTGGTAATAACCTGTGCTTTTACTCGTGCTATAAAGCCTAATTTCTCGATAGTTAGAAACAATCACCCATCGGCAGTTTGGCGTGTGATTTGCATAACTCCAGCCCTGATCGATCGGCGAAGGATTTTTACCTTGCTTTTCATCGAGATTCGTCTTTGCGCCCTTTAGTTCGATCGGTGCAACAATCCGCCCTTCTAACCGCACATTTCCTTTACTGCCCTTAACTGCGGAAAATAGTCCCAAAGCCGCATCAGCTCTCCCACCCTTATCTGTAATCGAAGCTTCGGCGTAGAGTTCCCATGTTTTACCTTGAGTCTGCGTGATTGTGCCATAACCCAACAGATCGCGAAAAATATCACCTAAAAACTCCCCATGCAACTGTACTTCCGATATTTTTGCCAAAGTCCCACTGCGATCTGTCTCGATCCATCGCTCAATAACTTTATGCTTTGCCTCTAAGTCTTCAGGAAATTGAAACTGACTAACTGCATTTCGCAGCAGCTTGATTTGAAATAGGCGATGGGTAAGCAATCGATTCATGATTGTTGGGTGGAAGGGTTCTATTCTGAGCAAGTTACAATCTGCATGATTTCTTGGCAGATATGCTCTAACATGCCGAAATTTTATCAAAAAGAGGGGTTCTGCTCTAGTTTTGGTTTTAGATTCGATCGACAGCAAGTTTGGAAGAAATTTTAACTCAGCTAGTTCTTCGGACTAAAATTGTATTATAGTCCCGCAGCCAAATA
>JARCMB010000435.1 GCA_030248825.1 Pseudanabaenaceae cyanobacterium MP8IB2.15
AAGCGTTCGAGTGTGTGAGATCTCTCTAAAGCTCGTTCAAAACTGTCTAGTTTTGGTTCAATTTGCAGTGGTTCGCCAACATAGCCTTGAACTGCTTCAGAGGTTTTGAGACCATTACCAGTGATGTAAACAACAGTGGTTTCATCGGGGTTAATCTTGCCAGCTTCGATCAGCTTTTTGAGTACAGCGATCGTTGTACCACCTGCGGTTTCGGTAAAAATGCCTTCGGTTTCTGCCAGTAATTTAATCCCTTCGATAATTTCAGCATCATTGACAGATTCGATGTTGCCGTTAGTCTTGTGGGCGATATCGAGGGCGTAGATGCCATCAGCAGGGTTGCCGATCGCAATGCTCTTGGCGATTGTTTGAGGTTTGACAGGAGTAATGAAATCTCTGCCTTCACGGAAAGCTGTAGCGATCGGAGAGCAACCCTCAGCTTGTGCCCCACTGAAGCGCACGGGCTTCTCGTCAACCAAACCAACCTTGACAAACTCTTGGAAGCCCTTGTAAATCTTGGTGAACAGCGAACCAGATGCTAACGGTGCGACGATGTGGTCGGGTAATTGCCAGCCGAGCTGCTCGATCACTTCGTAACCGAGGGTTTTAGAGCCTTCGGAGTAGTAGGGACGCAAGTTGATGTTGACAAATCCCCAGCCGTGAGTGTTGGCGACTTCAGAACAAAGGCGGTTTACTTGGTCATAGTTGCCTTGAACTGAAAAGACTTTGGGTGAGTAGATCACCGTACCCAGCACTTTCCCTGCTTCCAAGTCAGAAGGGATGAATACACAACACTCTAAACCAGCATGGGCAGCGATCGCGGCGGTGGAGTTCGCCAAATTCCCTGTACTGGCACAGGCAACAGTACTAAAGCCTAGTTCACGGGCGCGGCTGAGTGCCACTGATACTACCCGATCTTTAAAGCTGAGCGTTGGCATGTTGACTGCATCATTTTTAATGTAGAGATTTTTGATACCCAGTCTTCTTGCCAGCCGATTCGCTTTAATTAATGGAGTCATGCCTGTACCGACATCGATATAGTCGTCGGTTTGGACAGGGAGAAAGGCGCGATAACGCCAGATTGAATTGGGGCCTGCTTGAATACTTTCACGGGTGACTGTGCGTGCGATCAAATCGTAATCGTAGTCTACTTCTAGAGGCCCAAAGCAAAGTTCACACACATGCATGGCGATCGGCTCATACTTTGTCCCACATTCTTTGCATTTGAGGTGGCTGAATGTTTGAGTAGTTGGGGCTTTATCTTGAGTCGATTCGACCTTGCTACAGGAATAAGGAGAAGAAGCAGTTGCAGTAGTCATGTGTTTTTCTAGAAAAGTTTGTGTGACGAACTAGATTGGTCTGAAACATAGCACAACTTGTCAAGTGTGGTCAAATATACCCGATTAAATTAGTCGGGATTCATTAACTCTCTATGTTAGTTATTCAATAAGTTGAGACTTGTCGATACATCGGATCATCCTTAGGAAAGCTGGGCTAAGACAAAACCCATACCCAGAAGGAGACCACTGAAAAAATGTAAGCCGACCGCGATGAATTTGCAATTCACGATCCGCTCTGGTCGATCGTGAAATTCGCCGACAAATTTTGATAACTTCACGGCGATCGATAAGCTAAGGAAAATTAGTACTGTCCAGATCGGAAAAATCCCGATCGAAATCAACAGCAAGGTCAAACCAAAAATACTGCCACTCAACCAAGGTAAAAGCTGTGCTGCTCTGGCTGTACCGAGCTTGACAATTGGAGATCGCTTTCCTGCTGCTAGATCGTCTTCTCCTTGATGGAAATGGGAGCAAAATAGCACCAAGCTGGTCGTAATACCAACAATCACTGATGCTGCCAGTGCGGCGATCGACCAGTTTTGAGTTTGACTGTAGTAAGCCGCAGAAATCCCAATTGGCCCAAAGCAAAAGAAGCAAATGATTTCGCCCCAACCGCGATAGCCAAACCGAAACGGTGGACCCTGATAGGTATAACCAAGCAAACAGCACAGAGCGATCGAAACCACCACGATAGGATCTTGCTGCCACCAAGAAATCAAAAACACACCCGCAATGCCTAAACCTAGACAAGCGTTAGCAACCCAGAAGATCAGATTTTTCTTGCCTGTGAGGTTCACGATCGAATGAGTTTTGTGTCGATCGACCCCTGTATCGGCATCAAACACATCGTTGTAGAGATTTTCCCAAACTAAAATTAAAATTGCTGAGAATAAAAAAGTGAGAAAGATCTGCCAGTCGATCGCACCCGTTTGGTAAAAAGCGATCGACGTACCAGTAGTGATCGGAATAATCGCCACACTATACATAGGAGGCTTGATC
This sequence comes from Pseudanabaenaceae cyanobacterium MP8IB2.15, assembly GCA_030248825.1. Taxonomy (GTDB): domain Bacteria; phylum Cyanobacteriota; class Cyanobacteriia; order Pseudanabaenales; family Pseudanabaenaceae; genus JARCMB01. The sequence goes on from JARCMB010000435.1 coordinate 2,337, forward strand.
GCCGCCATCCACAATTTGCGTTTGGACGGAACATCACTAGTATTTTGATCTGGTTTTTTAAAAGAAGACTCAACGCTTTGCAGCATCAGGGTTTAATTACATAAATAAAGATTAGATAATTCTAGCTTGGGCGTGCTTTTGCCACCTTTTAGCATCACGAATCTTAAATTTACGAGATTAACTCCGATAATTGCTTATCGATCGGTAACTTGAGCGACGATCGTGCGATGACGGGGACTGTTGTTTGTAACTGTCGGTGTCGCAAAGCCTGAATGAGAGATCGCACTTTCAATATCCAAAGCAAAATACTCGTCTAGGTATGGCTCTGTACTTTTGAGGAGAGTCAAAATATAGGGCGGCATCTTGGCATAAAGCTCAGATTTGGGATTCATATCCATAATTGCCAGATAGCCATTTGGACGCAGCAAACGACGTACTTCTCGGAGGATATCGATCGTGGCAGCTTGGGGCAGTTCATGGC
>JARCMB010000079.1 GCA_030248825.1 Pseudanabaenaceae cyanobacterium MP8IB2.15
ATGGACTTTGAGAAATCCTCCCCTTACAATTTGATGCAGTCCGCCACCAGCGAAATGAGGATCGGGAATAATCCCATCTATTCCCGTTAGAGTTTCGAGGAAATTCAGAAAAACTGAGGAATTAAATTGATGTAAGAGTAGACGTGTAGCTATACCTAGCTGTGTTTCAGTTGTGGATGCAAGTTTAACTTGGGCGGTATCTTCAAATTTTGTCCAATTAATCTGTTCTGGTTGCGGAAATTCATTTAGGACAGCGTCTAGAACTTCAGTTGGCAAGAAATTATCAATTACGATATGCGGAAAAGGTAAAGCCTGAGCATATCGCTGCTGATTTGCTTTAGCTAGTTGGATCAGATATTTTGGACTAAAAAAGAACGGCTGCGTAGTCATATGGATGTGTTAATTAGACATTTAGACAGATTGAAATGCAGCGAGTAGACGTTCTGAGTATTTATCCCAAGTGTAGTCTTTGGCACGAGCTTTAGCTGAAATTGCCATTCGATCGCGCAAATCTCGATTTTCGACTAGTTCAACAATTCGATCGGCGATCGACTCTGGATCTCGTTCGGGAATGATAAACCCATCAATACCATCTCTGACTACTGAGCCAGAGGATTTTGTTGTAATTACTGGCAAGCCCGATGCCAAAGCTTCATAAACCACTGAAGCCGATCCCTCTGCCAAACTGGGCAACACAAATATATCAGCCTGAGCATACTCCTGCTTGATGTCGAGTCGGGGTACACGCCCCAGAAAATTCAATTTTTGGTTGGAAGCATACTGTCGCACATCGTCACTAACTCCGCCTGCAACGCGAAACTCATAACCGCGATCGGCTAACTTCTCGGCAGCCAAACCCAGATAGTAGATGCCCTTCCGCAATTCCGCCGAACCCACAAATAGCACACGTCCTTTTACGGGGCGATTTGTCACCTCAAACCAGGAGTCATCCACGGCATAGGGGACTACGAAGCATCGATCGGCGGAGAAATTAAAATTTTCGGCTAAATCTTGGCGCACATTTTCTGAAGGAGCGATCGCCCAATCTGTGAGCCCTAAGACTCGATCGAACCACTTTGAAAATGAGGGATTCTCACGGTACTGCTCTAGATCTAGACCGAAAAAGTGCTCCATTTCATCGATACAAATGCGATGTGCACTTGGCACAATGAAGATCTCAGTAAAAGTCGTTAACCCTTTTTGTTTGGCATATTCCAGGAGTGGCATACATTCACCCATGCAGGTAAATAGGTGAGTTGCTTGACCAATACCCCGATTTACAGCCTCTTTGCCCAATTCATCAGCAAAGATTTTCCAGACTTTTGCGAGTTTTTCTGGGTCTCGCTCGTTTCGACTTAGCCACTGCTGCCATAAATGTCTCAAGTTGGGCATCGCCAAGCTATGCGTTTTAGGACTACGGCGTAAATTTTCTGGTAATAGCCGACCAGCTAGATTTTTGACTGCCCCACGACTAAGAAAGTTGGGGCATAATTTTACGATCGCTCCACCCAACCCAGCATTTCCACACATATCGGTGTAAAAGGCTTCCAACATACCCGTTTGCTCTAATGCTGCTGGAGCGGCATAACTTCTCTGCGCTCCAATTTGAATTGCTACAAAACGTTTCCCCATACACACATCACTCACAAACTTCGCTCAAAAGAACACAAACCTCGACCATAAAATCATAAGATGTATTTCTAGAAACTAGTTAAACATAATTAGGCAGCCTGTGAAATGCGGTTAATCGGTCTAGCAATGGTAAAAAATGAACGAGATGTGATTGAATCGTTCGTGCGGCACAATTTACAGTTTCTTGATGCCATATTTATAATTGATAATAGTTCTAGCGATGGCACTCGCGAAATATTAGAAAATTTATTAAAAGAGGGGAAGCCTTTAGTAATATTTGACTGGCCCAAACTAGCTTTTTTTCAAGCCGATCAGATTACAAAACTTTGTCGCAATATCTGTCGTTTCTTTACTTTTGATTTTGCTTTTATCCTAGATGCTGATGAGTTTATCAAAGCTTCATCAAGGGAATTTCTGGAAAATTATCTCACTTTTCTCCCCCCAGATCACTGTGGCGTTATACCATGGCATACTTACGTCCTGAATGCCAATGATGACAACAGTATATTAAATCCTACTGACAGAATCAGGCATCGCTGTAAACAAGAATATCCCCAATACTATAAATGCTTAATTCCGCGTAGCGTCATAAATAGGGATCATTATGTAATAAATGAAGGAAATCATTTTGTGTTTGGCACTGACGGTAATATGCTGCCACATGGAGTTATGAATGAAATCTCGATCGCTCATTACCCAGTTCGCACTCCCAATCAAATTACCCAAAAAGTTTTAAATGGATGGCTGGGATATCTTGCAAGAGATCCTGATAGCAAAAAAAATATCTATGGTTTTTTTTGGTATCGAATATATCAAAGGTTGATGCAAAACCCCATACTCTCTATGGAAGAGACTATCGAAATATCACTTGGTTATTCTCAGATGAATCCACCGCCTGAAATTTCCCCTTGGGATAATTTTATGCTTGACCCTCTAGATACGAGATTTGACTTACGGTACACGCCAGATCATAATCTGCATCCAAGTATTGCCATCGTCAAAAACATCGAAGCCTTCTTTATTAATCAAGCTAGCTTTGAACTGTCAATTAATCATCTTCAAGTTGATTATCAAACTAACACTAACCTAAGCATTAATCCTGAAAGCAAATCAGCAAATAAACCAGACCAAATCCAATTAGAAAATACTCGACAAAAACGCCTGAGTCATCAGCCTTATATAGATCTACCGCCATTTAAATATCTGTTCAACAAATATTCGCCGCAGAGCTTATTGGATATTGGCTGTCAGCTTGGTGAAAATCTGGCGATCTTTCAAGGTTGTGGTGTTGCAGACGTATTTGGAATAGATGCTTGTATGGTCGATCGACTTTATATTCAACCGCAAAACTACGCACAAAGTAATCTGATCGCATCGATCGATCTGGGACGAAAGTATGATCTTGTCATGTGTATGAACTTACTCGGAGATATCCCGACTGAATATGAAGATATCGCTTTGGCAAGTTGCGATCGACATGCTGAACATTTGATCTTGTTTGCCGCCCCAGAACCAGGTCAACCAGGCGGATATATCAACTGTCATCCACTGTCATATTGGCTGGCTCGTTGGCAAGCGTTGGGCTGGCAACCACTGGCTTTCGACACTTTGGCGTTTCGTTCCCTAGCGACATTTATCTCACTTCGCCGCAACCCTATTTTGCTGGCTCGAACTCATGCAGATAGTTCTAATGTTTTTAATCTTAGCGATCTCCAACGCCTAGAAAGTCATGCGATCACTTGGCTCGAACAAGCACCCAATACTTTCACATACCCCCTGTCACAGTCCTTACCATTAATCGAGTATGACGGAGCCGCTCCCTAGAGATCATTACTCTTGAATGAAATCAAGCAGTGCCGATTTTCTATTATTGTTAGAGTCGGCAGGATTGAAGGTGGATTTATTGGCATTGCGATTTACTTGGGCGAACCTATCTCCAAGACTACGCAATTTTTGGCGTTGAGATTCAATAGTAATTACTTCGATGTAATCTTGAATAACTTGCTCTAAATCCATGAAATGAGTATAAATCTTGTCGCTAAGTGGATAGGTATCGATACTTTCCTTGTTATTTTGAATTACTTGCTTGAGTTGACTTACAGCCGTAATAAGATCTTTTTTCTGAGTTAATAAATCGTTGCTACCTCCACTCTGTTGAGAAGTGATTTTGGGAGAAGGAAGTGGAGTTTCTGGGATTTCGGGAATTTCGGGAGGTGCTTCAATCGGTAGCTCAAAGTTTAAATGTTCGTAAACCTGTCTAACTTGATCGTAAAGATTCTCTCGATCGAGCCTTGGTAAAATACAAACAGCACCTTGCTTAACAGCCCACCGTTGCTCAAGTTTAGTAAGCTCAAATTCATGGCGAGCAGTAAGAAATATTATTTTGATTGACGGCTGATTGTCTTTACACCATCGACTTACTTTGCTTGCTTGCAATAAATTACTGCCAGGAGATTGAATACTCATCCCCACCATAATAAGGCTTGGTAAATCATCATTTGGCGTTTGTTCGAGTAACTCAACAATGTCGTTATCAGGAGAAACATTAATTAGTTCGATATTTTCTGAAGGTAGATGTTGGAACCATAAATCTATTTGCTCACTCGTATGCATTATGTAGACTATTGATTTCATTTTGGTTACCTTACCTTGCTGACGGTGCTGCTTCACTCAATTATACGACTACTTTTTAGCTTCTCATTTTACCTACGGATCAGAAATCCTTCCGTGGCAAAAGTGAAGCCAAATTTTTGTTCTCGTACCACATCGCGTTCGTAGTCATCGGGGTAGCGACTAAAATATTCTTGGATCGCTTCGTAAGGTCCTTCGCCCCAGTTGGGCAACACAGGATGACCATTAACATTGCTATCTTCGACAATTAGATAGTCGCCTGGTTTGAGGATTGAGCGCAACAGCAGCATCTCAGCTAAAACATGAGCTTTACTATGATCGCTGTCTAGAATCGCAAAAATTCTCCCTGGATATTCTTGGCATAAAGCGGTGATTCGATCGGCAACTTTGGGAGAGCTAGACGACTCTAACATTAGCTCGATGTCGGGATCTGAGCTAGTAGCTGGGCTGACTCGACTATGATTGATATCGACCGAAATTAGCTTTGATTTCTGCCCGATCGATCTCAAGATTGAGGCAAAAAATAGAGCTGAACCACCCATAAATGTGCCAAATTCGATAATCAGACTGGGTTTGAGATTGAAGATTATTTCCTGATAATTCCACATATCAGACACTGATTTCCAAGTGATTACGCCCAGCCAAGATGTATATCCGTAGATATGATTGTTGTAGTACCAATGGTGATAAGCCAAACCTGCATCTGGCTGGCTGGTTTCGATTTGATGTGCGATCGACCCAAGTAACAAGATCGCATCAATATGTTCGGCATCTTCTCTGAGGATGCGGTGACAAATTGCTTTTGCTGGCAGTATTTGATCGTTTTCATACAATTGGATTGCTTTAGCTAGCAATTCATCAATATTGCTCATCGGACAAAAAATATAGTGACAGGAATTTCAGCATATCACTGGTGATAGATCTTAGAAGGGAGAGCTAGCATCTTCTCGATCGCTGAAAGCCCTGACTTCATTATCCTTGTTCCATTGGATCGCCCCATCTCTGCTCGTCCAATATAAGCGGATATTTGAGTTGCGAAGCTGTGCCAAGGTGGATTCAGAGATACTCAAACTTGAAGCGATCGCCGTCGTGGGTTTGACGACTTGCAGCAGTTCGGGTAATAAATTTCCACCTGTCCACCAAAGGATTTGGGCTTGAGTTGTAGATTTTTGTAAGGTTCGATCGAGTAAAAGTCGTTGAGCTTTGAGATCGGCATTAGCTAAGAGTAACCAAGTCGTGTTTCCAGTTTGGACATACATAATTCCTGGAGTGCTGCTCAATAGTTCGATCTCCAGATCGGGCGCAATTTGGAGCAAGTTATCAACACTCAAAGATGCGACATTACCACCAGAGCCAGCAATGCTGTTAGTCAGGCTGAGATAGGATTTAGAGGTAGTAGTGGCTCCGACATCACGGAAATTTTTCACAGGCAAGGTATTTTCGAGCAAGCTGTTCCAGCCATCACTAAAGTCGGGTTGGGGGTCGGTGGAGATCGCCCAGTCAATTTGATTAATCCCTGATTTTTGCAGGAGTGGCAGCAAAGTAAAGTTTGCTGTCTGTCGATCGCCACTGTTAATCAAGGTGGTTTGTCCTTGATTTTGCACCAGCATAATCGGAGTCTGTCCTGCATCTAATAGTG
>JARCMB010000436.1 GCA_030248825.1 Pseudanabaenaceae cyanobacterium MP8IB2.15
CCGACATTCCGCTCGTAAAAGAGGTCAGAAATAATTACAACGAGGCAATAGGGATCTCAGCGATCGAAATTCACTCTATTCTCAATAATGCTAATTTATTGAAAATCATATATTTTTAGGTAGATCCTTGAAACCATCGCTAAACGGTTGTTTTGAATTTTAATTATTTTCCTCTTCCATTACGAGCGGAATGTGGGCTTTAATCCTCACTTGCTATTGCCTCTTGACTCAATTTGTTAAATCATGGTTCATCAAGAAGTATGGATATGGCTAATCAATTTCCTTCCCATTCCCGATCTTCGAGTTCTTTTTGAGGTAACAGTAATGTCGCTTCAATCTCTTGACGGATCGCCACTGTGACCTCACAGTTACTATTTAGACAATCAATCAGAAGTTGATTAGCATCATAATAAGATTGTAAGACCTGCTGCTGCTCAGGACTAAACTGCCAGGAATGTTGAATATTACGGTAATGAGCCATGGTTGACCTCAACTCCTCCATCCAAGTGAGATGATGAGAGTACCACCATTTTTGAAAACGTTTCTGGCTTTCTTGAGAATTCGGTAATCGATCTCGAAGTTGTTGTAGGGATTTATGGAACCCAGCATCCACAACCATCCCCAAAATATTGCTGAGGGCATCACCGCACAGATCGGCATGAGCAAAATCTGGACTTCGATCGATCTCACACTCCACAACTAGCTCATTCAAAGCCACATCCAAAATCATCCCTTGGTCGAGTGTGCAGGCGAGGGCAAAGTCCTCTGCTTTGTGGGGTGTTCGCGCCAACGCGAGGTAAAAAGCTCGCACCGTTGCTTCTTTCGGGGCTGCTGGGATGTGTTGTTTTTTTTGGTTTGCCCACATTAAAAACTCTTGCAGATAGGGATCTTGAGCGACTAAGGCATCAATCTGTTGCTTCATTAACTGCACCAACGAGTCTGCACTTCTCAACATCGCAGCCGTTAACAAGAAAACCTCACGCCAGTGCGGATCGGTAATGTGACCGACCAATCCTCCTAACGCTTCCTCTAATGCCCGTAGGTTGTATCTAGCAACAATGTTTCGAGCCGTGAGATATTCTTGAAAGGCCAGATAGGAAAACGAAAAAATTCCACGAGCCCGTTCGGTGAGTAAGCCATGTTGCGCCTCGATCTCTTTTAGGATCGCTTCGCTTTCGATTTGGAGTTCCTCTGGTTCTAGGTGCGATCCTGGCAAAGTTCGCAGATAGTCGCCAATGTATTGCTCGATCACACGTTGCTCAAAAAAGTACTGCCCATGCTCAAATGTAACTGCGGCAAGCTGACTCAGTAGCCTCAGTTTTTGCGGCAATAAAAATCCTCGATAACCATCATCCCGCCCAAGTCCTCTCGCCTCATCCCATTTACCCAGAAGCAAATCGAGTCCTTGTTTATAAAACTCAGTCCGCTTGGCCGGAAACTTCTCCTGACCATGAAACACCCAGCAAGCAAGATGCAAAAACAGGGGCGTGACTACAAGTTGGCGAAACTGCCAGTTTGCGGGTTCGTTCAACTTCTGCATAAACTGGATAGACTTTGCTTGTCCCAACTTAGGGCGACCTTTGCCAAATGCGGTAAACCACTTTTGGGCGAAGGTGGCAATTTGAGTTTCGGTAAAGGGGGCGATTTCGATATCGGTAAAGCCGCGCAGTTGCAGATTTTGCGCGGCAGTGCGGCAAGACACTACGAACTGATTTTTGTGGTATTTTTCGGAGAATCTGCGAATCTCGCGTAGCACTGGGGTAACGTCCCGCTTTAGGATTTCATCCATGCCATCCAACAATAGAAGGACTTGCCCTGCTTGTAGTAAAGTTTCGAGCACAGACGGGTTGGAAATTCCAGAGGCAAGAAATATTTGATTAATGTAATTTAAGAGACTTAATTTGGCATCATCTCTGAAGTCTTCGGCAAAATCTCTCAAAGCGATGAAGATCGGCACTTGATCTGTCGCGAATTCGCCTCGGTTACACTGAATGGCAAGATGTTTTAAAAAGGTGGTTTTGCCCACCCCAGGTTTACCCAATACCCTAAGTTTGGAATAGGTCTCGACTGCCAGCATTCCTGGCAACTGTTTTTGGTCAACTTCTCCCAAGCCAACGCGATCGAATTGGGCGGGGCCTAAGTTTTGCAGATCGGCGATCGAAAGCCACTGTTGGCTAGTAATCTCTTCTAAAATATTGACATCCACATAGATATCATCAATGTTGACAGGACGGTTGATATCTAACAACTGCAAGATGCCGCACTGGTCTTGAATCGTGCTCCAACGTTGCGATCGAACCTGTTGTACTAGATCATTGCTATCCGTGGCGATCGACTCTCCTAGCCCAATAAAGTCTGCTGGCGGATCGATCGCAATCTCTCGCCAATCTAGGTCAAGGATTAAGCAAATAGATAAGAAAACTTGACGATCGATAGGTTGTCCCGTAAAAAAACGCCAAATTGGTTGGCGAGTCTTCAAGTTCACTTCTCCTGCTAGGTTTTCCTGAGTCCATCCTTTTAGCGCAAATGCGCGCTTAGCTATTTGTACTCCATCGGTGGATGCGTGGAAAGATCGCTTAACCATAAAAATCTCATAGTTATATATGTTTCGATCGAATGAGTAATTAGATCTGGGGATTGTGCGATCGATGAAAAATAGCAGTTATTTTGGTTGCTCCTATTACCGTACCTAAGCCATACAGCAAAAGTGCAGCAGGAATACTGACAAAAGACACCCCAATCGCTACACCGTAGATTAAAGGAATCGTCAAGAAAGTTTTTTGCATGGCTCTTACGATCCTTCGATCGAGTTCGGGATCGATCAGACGGTTTTTGCCAGACATATATTCCCACTGTAAATACTGAATTAATCCTGTGACGAATAAATTAATCCCATAGACCATAGTAGCCGCATGATATGGGAGGTTTTCACCTAAAAGAGCGGCAGAGAAAGGAATCAAGGAAATAAACATTAGAAACAAGAGATTAAGCAAAATATGAGCGCGATCGGAGCGTTTGACATAGTGAGCCATCATCTGATGCCCAAACCACAGTAATCCCAAAATAAAAAAACTCAGAAAATAAGCAAAGATTTTAGGACTAAGAGCGATTAACTGTTGGGTCAGCCTCAGATTGGAGTCGGGATGGGGGGATTTGATCTCTAGTACTAACAGCGTTAATACGATTGCAAATACCCCATCTACTAAAGTCTCAATCCGCCGATTACTAATATCATTATCGACATATTCGTAAGGAATCGTATTGCGGGAACCTCTGAATCGATGAATAATCTGAAGGGTAAAGAAACGCATAGGATTAGGTGAATTATGACGAGATACACCTCGTCATAAATATTATGGATTGCTATCTGTGTAAGCTTTTTCCCAAGCATCTTGCACCGCATGTTTAGCTTTCTCCCAAGGCAGTCCAGATCGTCCATGATTGGTGCAGTACGATTCATATTCCCGCCTCAATTGGGGTTCGGCATCATAAAAGTTTTGATTGGCAGATCGATCGAAGCCTTCATAGCCAATGCGATAGGCAGATTGATAGTCATCATATTGCAAGCTTGGATCGACATATGAACGAGTGGTATAGATTTCGCGCCAATCAGTATCGACAAAAGTGGGATTAATAACCTCAGCAGTGCCTTTACCAGCCAGTCCTCCAATTACAGAGCCAACCACTGCGCCCACAACCCCTCCCACTGGGCCGCCCACGACCGCGCCGACCAAAGTGGCGACGGTTCCAGCACTGGCAGCTCCTACACCTGTACCGACGGGATGTGCGCCTGGCTCATTAGAAATAGGATCGAGATTTGCATCATTTCGATCGGTTTCACTAATCACATTATTGCTATTCATGTTGATTTCTCCTTGAAACTATTAATTATTTGGTATTTAGTGCTTGGTTAGAGATTAGACTATTTCTTACCCATCCATTTTGCGGCAATCGCGCCCAACGCCGCACCAACTAGAGGATTGCTGAGAAACTTAACTAGAGCAGGCTGGTCTGCTAGAACATCATGAAAAATGTCAGGATGTGAGTGATAGGCAAAACTCGCTAACTTGCCAACATCATCCGTTTTCATGCGATTAGGATCGCGGGTGGATAGACCTAACTGTTTTTCTAGATCTCGATCGCTTAGCCCTCTTTTTTTGAGATGGTTAAAAAACTCCCTAGCGACATCATCCCGCTGATTCGGTTTAATGTTGGCGACCGCCTTTTGGAGTTCTGGTTCCATTTGCTCTGCTGGAATTCGATCGGAGTTGAAGATATTACTAAATAGGTTATGCCGTTCTTCGCGTGAAGATCTTTGGGCAAAGTCATCAAAACTCTGATAGTTTTCGTCATTGTCTGGCAGGGTTTCCTTATCCCCTGCCGCCAAGTCCTTCATGGCCTGGCGTTTGTATTCATCACTGGTGTTTGGCATATTTTTAATAGATATTAATGGACATTGTTTACAATGAATGAGAATTAGCGCATCTCCAAACTTTAAGTTGTTGCCGCTTGATCCCATGTATCGCGAACCGCATCTTTCGCTTGACTCCAAGGCAATCCTGTTCGTCCATGTTGATTACATAGTGATCCATAATCATGTTTCAGCTTAGACTCAGCTTCTTCAAAACTTTGATTAGCATATCGATCGAAGCCTTCATGACCTATTTGATATGCTTCTTGGTAATCTTCATACTGACTCCCTTCTGGCGCATAGGCGCAGGAATTGTAGTTATCACGCCAATAATCATCATTAAAACTAGAGGTGTTAGAACTAGAAGGATTAGTAGTCATTTCTTTCTCACTTAGTTTTTTCTGTGGTCAAATATCAGCTAGGCATCTGATACTCAATTTGCTTTGATTGAGTATCGTAATGAGTTGTCAGAATCAGATCCTTGTCTGGTGCATAGACTAAAACCGTCAAATCCCGATTTGGGAAGTTATGACGAAAGCCTTGAGTCAGAGACTTTGCCAGAGCTTTTACCTCAGTGGGTAGAACCTTGGGTGAAATCACAACTCCCAGTTTGTTGTTGTCACGCACATAGACATCCTTAATTAAGCCTTGACTAGCTTTAATTACCCAATCACCAAAGTCTTGTCCCTGAGCCGAATTACCCTTAGCCAACTGTCCATAATCAACGGATTGATTGGGCTTTATCGCACTAATTGATTGGGTTGGGCTAGCTCCACAGGCAGTTGTAAAAGTCAGGAGCAAGACTAGGGCTAATATAGCGATCGACTTACGAGCATTTTGGAAGATGTTCATTTTTCACTCCTAAGCTTTACTAGACTCAGTTTGTCCAATTCCTCTTTCGGCGAAGTACTTATTTAGAAAAGTACTAGCAAAAGATAGGATAACGGGAGCAAGGATAAAGGCAAGAAGTCCGTGAATGCTGAACCCAGGTGCGACCAGAGAAGCTAGCCACAGACACAAACCATTTACCACTAACGAGAAGCCTCCCAAAGTGATGAAAGTGAGAGGAAGAGACAAAGCCGTAAGCACTGGTCGGACAAAAGAGTTCACTAATCCAATGGCAAGTGCTGCGACTAGAGCCGAGGGAAAGTTATCAATATCTACGCCTGGCACGATCGTGTCAACTACAAGCAGACCCAATCCAGTAGCTAAAATGGTCACAAGATATCCGATCATATTTTTTCTCCTAGTAAATTTTGTCGATCGATCGAAATTA
>JARCMB010000080.1 GCA_030248825.1 Pseudanabaenaceae cyanobacterium MP8IB2.15
ATTGGGATTGGGTTTGGCATTGCGATTGCTTTCACTGCCTCGACCTCATTCAAGTTCCCGTTTGTAGTTTCTGTCCCCTCGATCGTCGCAGGTTTCGGTTTATCGCTAATTGTCGGACTAACCGCAGGTGTGATTCCTGCCCGCAACGCTGCCCGCCTCGATCCGATTGCCGCGCTCAGAAGCGATTAATCTTCCTCACAATTCCTCATCACCATGATCGAACTGCAAGCAATCTCTAAAACCTACCGTCTCGGCGAAGTCAACGTCCCCGTATTGAGAGGGATCGACCTCTCGATCGAATCTGGCGAATACGTGGCGATTATGGGCATGTCTGGCTCAGGAAAATCGACCCTGATGAACATCATTGGTTGCCTCGATCGACCCAGCAAAGGTCGCTATTTGCTCGAAGGTAGAAACCTCACCAGTCTGGACGACGACGAATTGGCATATATCCGCAATCAACGCATCGGCTTTGTGTTCCAGCAATTTAACCTATTGGCGCGTCTTACTGCCCTAGAAAACGTGATGCTACCAATGATCTATGCCAATATCCCCAAAACCCAACGTCGGCTCCGAGCGGCTGAAGCTTTGACCAAAGTGGGCTTAGCCGATCGAATGTTAAATCGTCCCAGTCAACTTTCAGGTGGACAGCAACAACGGGTAGCGATTGCTCGCGCTCTGGTCAACCGTCCCGCTCTTGTCTTGGCGGATGAACCGACTGGAGCTTTGGACACGCAAACCTCTCACGAAGTCATGCAACTGCTCACCGAACTCAACGATCGAGGCATCACGATCATCCTCGTCACCCACGAACCCGATGTCGCCAACCAAACCAAGCGGATTATTCGGATTCAAGACGGGTCGATCGCGCCCACTCTCAGCAGCGTCGGCTCAGATCATCGCTAGCCATGATGCTCGCAGAAATCTCCCGAAAATGTTAAGAAGTGTGATGCAAAAAGTTTCTAGGAGACACTGTGCTTCAAAATATTTACAATAAGCTGCTTTACCGAAACTAACTTCTCTCTACGTTTTAAATTTAAGCTTAGAGAATCATTATTTAGTCAAAGTAAAGTGGAATACACTTAAAGTTTTCAAACTATTTTTTAGATCATAATTTTAAATAATAATTTTTAAACTAGATGTGTACAGATACATAGAAAGTTTTAGTCAAAAGCTGACGTGTAATAGCTAAAGCCCAAAGCTAATTTTTTCTGATGCCATCAATCTTTCATATTAAAGTTACATTTCTCTACTGGAGTAATAATTTAGATGAGTGTAGTTACAAAATCTATCGTCAATGCTGATGCTGAAGCTCGCTACCTCAGCCCAGGTGAACTAGACAGAATCAAAAACTTCGTCAGCTCTGGCGAACGTCGTCTACGCATCGCTCAGACCTTGACCGAATCTCGCGAACGGATCATCAAGCAAGCTGGAGATCAACTCTTCCAAAAACGCCCTGATGTTGTCTCTCCTGGTGGCAATGCTTACGGCGAAGAAATGACCGCTACCTGCCTGCGTGACCTCGACTACTATCTACGTCTTATCACCTACGGGATCGTTTCTGGCGACATCACCCCAATCGAAGAGATTGGCATTGTTGGTGTCAAAGAAATGTACACCTCACTTGGTACTCCAATCGCTGGCGTAGCCGAAGGTGTTCGTGCTGCTAAAGCAGTTGCTGCTGGCTTGTTGTCTGGTGAAGATGCTAACGAAGCTGGTTACTACTTTGATTATGTGATCGGTGCTTTGCAGTAATCCTGCTCGATCTAGCACTAATCTGACTTGAATATATATAATTGCAAACCTTAGAGAATATATAAAATGCAAGACGCAATTACCTCTGTGATCAACTCCTCTGACGTTCAAGGCAGATACCTTGACGTTGCTGCACTCGAAAAGCTGAAGAGCTATTTCGCCACTGGTGAACTGCGCGTTCGTGCTTCTGCCACCATCAGCGCCAATGCTTCCACAATCGTCAAAGAAGCTGTAGCTAAGTCTTTGCTGTACTCAGATGTCACCCGTCCAGGCGGCAACATGTACACCACCCGTCGCTACGCCGCTTGTATTCGCGATTTGGACTACTACCTCCGCTATGCTACCTATGCCATGCTAGCTGGTGATGTTTCCATCCTCGACGAGCGCGTGCTCAACGGTTTGAAAGAAACCTACAACTCTCTAGGAGTTCCCATCACTTCCACAATCCAAGCTATCCAAGCAATCAAAGAAGTTACTGCTTCTCTGGTCGGTTCTGATGCTGGTAAAGAAATGGGTGTCTACCTTGACTACATCAGCTCTGGCTTGAGCTAGTCGAGACCTAGTTAAGTCTCGGCGGGCGGTGAATGTGTTGGATTGATGTCAAGGTTTTAAGGCTAGATTTGGCTTTTCTGCTTTGCCATTTGACTTCATTTTCACCGCCTAATTCCGATCGTGATAACTCAATCCCACTTTAAGGCAACTTTTAAGAACAATTCTGATATAAAGTTATAAAGTCTGATATTAAGACGATTTTTAAGAAAGGTTTAATAAAAAACCTAAAGCAGTATTTAATCAAATTTCTCAGGAGATTTAATCATGCGCCAGTTCAAGATCACTGCTTGTGTCCCAAGCCAAACCCGTATTCGTACACAGCGCGAATTACAAAATACTTATTTCACCAAGCTAGTTCCATTTGATAACTGGTTCCGCGAGCAACAACGCATCATGAAAATGGGCGGTAAAATCGTCAAGGTTGAGCTGACGACAGGAAAAACTGGTACTAATACTGGATTATCCTAATATATCCATTTGCCTCAGGCAATCAGGCTTAAATATACAGACAGGGGAGCGGAGAATATCTGCTCCCTTGTTTGTTGTGATTTTAGTTAGGCTTAGAGTGTATCCCAGACTACATTATGCCGTTGCACACCTGTATAGTGTTGATTTATATAGATTAAGTACTATTAACGAAGGATATCTAATCATGCGTAAAGCTTTGGCTTATGCCAGTGTAATTCTGGCAATTGGGGTAACTTCTGCGTCTACCGCGATTGCTCAAGAACTTACAGGGACTCTGAAAAAAATTAAGGATTCAGGCACGATCACCCTAGGGATTCGCGAATCATCAATTCCATTCTCATACTTGGATGATAGCCAGAAACCAATTGGCTACTCGATCGACCTCTGCAATAAAGTAGTTGACTCGGTGAAGAAGAAGCTCAAAATGCCTAATCTTAAGGTGCAGATGAATCCTGTGACCTCGCAGACGCGGATTCCGTTGATAACCAATCGCACGATCGATATGGAATGTGGCTCAACCACAAATAGCGTCGAACGTCAAAAGCAAGTGGCGTTTAGCGTTGCTCACTTTGTGACTTCTGTACGGATGGCGGTAAAAGCTAATTCAGGGATCAAAAGCCTGAGCGATCTAAACGGTAAGCCTGTTGTGACCACATCTGGTAC
>JARCMB010000437.1 GCA_030248825.1 Pseudanabaenaceae cyanobacterium MP8IB2.15
CCTCAATCCTTGTTGGAGAGGTACACTGCTAACTTCAGTGAGGAATTGAAGATCATCTTCTGTTTTCCACTCAGTCAGCATTGCCGAAGTTTCAATATACCCGACTCGCTCTTGCCTTTCATACCAAGCTTCTGTCCTTGCGGCAAGTGCGCGGTTGTAGACCAAGCGAGTACAGCCCATCGTCCTCCTCAACAGGTTTTCCTGTTCAGGAGTTGGATAGAATCGATACTTGAAAGCTTTCTGTGTCATACCTTACATTGTCGCATCCATCCTGTAAAAGATGTAAGTTTGTTGGCGATTTTCGCGGCCTCGAACCGCTCAATCGCCTCGCTATCCATCCCCACCGTGTAGACGGATGGGGTATTCCGCGAATTAGATAAAGGGAACTTCATCAAACTCAGAGAAATTTGCGCCAAGATCGCAGAATGACTCCAAGTCATAATTGGGCTACAATAGCCAAAAGTAGGTCTAAAAGCTCACATCCATTGGAGTAACGTCATGTTATTGCAAGAACTTAAAGGTCAAGTGCTCAAATTGCCTGTGAGCGATCGACTAGAACTTGTTCGCTCTATTATTGAATCGATCCAAGAAGTTCCAAGTTCAAATCCTAACCGAAGCGAAGCAATAAAACGGATGAAAGGCTTATTAAAAACTAACCAAACTGCCCCAACTGACGATGAAGTAACAGCAATGTTAGAACAGCGTCGCATGGAGAAATATCTTCGGTGAAAATTCTGCTTGACACGAATATTCTGCTAGATTTTTTGAGTTCTATGATTCCTGTATTCTCAGCTTGTCAGTTTCTAGAACAGTTATAGCAGAGATAATTTGAAGTCGATCGACTTAATGCTAGGGTTAATTGAAGTAGCTACGGAAAAATATGTTGAGTTCAACCAAGGAACTTTTAGAGACAGCACGTCGTAATGCTTATGCGATTGGGGCTTTCAATGTCTATAACCTCGAAGGAGTCAAAGCCGTGATTGCTGCGGCGGAAGTCAGTCGCAGTCCTGCCATGCTCCAACTTCATCCCACTGCACTGAAGTATGGCAAATTGCCCTTAATTAAGCTCTGTCTTGAAGCAGCCAAGGCATCCAAGGTTTCGATCGCGGTGCATTTAGACCACAGCACTTCTACCAGCGATATCACACTGGCTCTTCAAGCAGGAATTCGATCGATCATGGCAGATGGTTCACCGATGTCTTACGAGCAAAATCTGGAATTTACCCGCGACATGACTACCCTTTCTCATACTTATGGCGCGACGGTCGAAGCTGAGATTGGCAGAATTAGCGGGACTGAAGATGGATTGACAATTACCGAGAAAGAAGCGAAGATGACCGACCCGAAACAAGCTTTGGAGTTTGTCCATCGCACGCAAGTGGATTCGATCGCCGTCACAATTGGCAACGTTCATGGTGAATATAAGAGTCCACCTCAACTCGACTTTGCCCGTCTGGAAAAGATTCGCCAGCTCATTGATATCCCTCTGGTTTTGCACGGTGCATCTGGGTTACCCGCAGCGATGATCGGTCGATCGATTCAATTAGGCGTGTGTAAATTTAACGTCAATACCGAAGTGCGTCAGGCGTATATGCAAGCTCTCAAGGATGAGATTTGTGGAGATCGATCGAAGGATTTACTCGAAATTGCGGCAGAATCGATCGCGGCGATGCAAGAAGTGATCGCTGAGAAGCTGGAACTGTTTGGCTCGGCGGGTAAAGCTCATTTACACGAGAACCCTTATGCCGCGATGTTGTCTGCCTCCGAGCAAAATGGGATGAAGGTAAGTTCTTAGAGGTATATTAGCTGTGGCAGATCGTAAGCGAAAACCTCAGTATTGGAGCGATCGAAAGTAGTCTTGTACAGAGCATCACTTCAAAACCTCTTCGAGTTTGTGTTGATTCCAGAGCTTGGAATAGAGGCTAGATGATGCCAATAGTTCTTGGTGAGTCCCAACTTGAACGATTTTACCTTTATCCATTAAGATAATTCGATCGCTATTTGCTGCCGCCGAAAGTTGGTGCGAAATAAAGATTACAGTCTTGTGCTTGGGTAAATTTGCCAGAATATTTGTGGCGGTTTGGTTATCGACACTAGAGAGCGCATCATCCAGCAACAAGATCGGTGAGTTCACTAATAAGGCACGAGCGAGGGCAGTACGTTGGCGTTGTCCCCCAGAAAGTGTTATGCCGCGTTCGCCTACTAAGGTGTCATATTTGCGAGGGAAGTTGAGAATCTCATTCTGGATACGAGCTTGGTCGGCGTAATACTCGACTTCAGAAAGTGGTGCTTCTGGTTTACCGTAGCGAATGTTATTGGCGATCGAATCGCTAAACAAAAAGCTATCCTGCGGCACATAAGTAATGATGCTGCGGAGATTTTCTACCTTGAGATTGGTGATGTCATAACCGTCGATAAAAAGCATCCCTGGAGGGATATTCAGTAATCTTGGTAAAGCGTTGGCGAGAGTCGATTTACCCGATCCGACTGCCCCGATCACTGCGACTATCTCACCTGGCTCGATCGAAAAACTGACTCGATCGAGCGTAAGATGCTCAGCATCAGGATAAGTAAATGTCAGCCCTCTCGCTTCAACCCGCCCCTTGACCAGATCGAGATCCAATTCGATCGCATCGGCAGGATTAGCGACGGCGATCGGTTCTGCCAAAATCCCTTCGATCCGATTGATACTTACTTGACCGCGTTGATAGATCGTAATCGTGAAGCCCAACAAAGCTGTAGGAAAGATCAGCCGTTCGATGTAGATGATCAGCGCGATCAACTTGCCCACCGTAAACCCACTCGCAGGATTTGCTAACATCTCACCGCCCACTAGGAGCAGTACCAAAAAGCTGACACTGGCAATACCACCCAACAAGGGAAAGAGGATATTTCGGGTTTTGGCAAGTTTTAAGTTGGCAACCAATAATCTTTGATTGAGCAGATCGAAAGCACCACGTTCATTCTCTTCTTGAGCATAGGTTTTGATCAACGCCATGCCGTTAAGATCTTCTTGTAGTAAGGAACTCATCTCAGATAGTTCTTCTTGAACATGAAGCTGTTGGCTTTGTAACTGGGCACTAGAAAATTTGACAATTACCAACATCAGGGGATAGACCGAGATCGATATCAAACTCAGCTTCGGTTCGATCGCTAGCATCACAGGCAGAGTCATGGCATAGGCAAACACGGTATTGATTAAGCTCAGCAGGGCAAAGCCCAACATCCGACGGACATTTTCAACATCACTAGTGGCAATGCTGATGGTTTCACCTGCCGAGTGCCGCGCAAAGTATTCAGGCGAGAGCTTGAGCAGATGCTCGAATAGTTTTTGTTTGAGATCAAATTCCACCTGCCGCCCGATCCCAAACAGCCAGATCCGTGAAGCTAGACGGATCACCAGCATGATTGAAGCCAGAGCCAAGATTAACCAGACATAATGCATCAGTCGATCGACCGTGAGCAGTTTCTTCAGCTCATCGACCGATTCCAAAATTAGAAGGGGAATATACGTCCCTATACCATTAACCAGTAGCAGAGCAACAGTGCCCAGTGCCATGTCCCGATAGTAAGGACGGAGGTATTCGTTAAGTTGTTGAAGTTGCGATCTCGCCATATTTTTATACTAGCCCTTCTACCTCAGAATAGTGTGGCTCGTTTTAGGGTTGGCATTGTATAGTCTAGACTGTAAGCAGGATTTACTAACTAAATCGGTTAACAGGAACGTAAATTATGCCACTACTTACACATAAGTTTGATGTCGAACAATATCAGCAAATGGGAAAGGCTGGCATTTTTCATCCTGAAAGTCGCCTTGAATTGATTGAAGGAGATATCATTCCTATGACACCAATCGGACTGAGGCATTCCACCACAATTAATCGGTTAAATCAGTTTTTTGTCCAAGCACTTAAGGGAAGAGGAATTGTTAGTATTCAGAATTCTATCCGTCTGCAAGATTATTCAGAGCCACAACCAGATATTGCGATTCTAAGTCCTCGTGAAGATTTTTATGCGAGTAAATTCCCTCAAGCAGAAGATGTTTTGTTACTAATTGAAGTGGCTGATTCAAGCTTGAAATACGATCGAATCACGAAGCTTTCTCTTTATGCGGAATATGGTATTTCAGAGTATTGGATCGTTAATTTAGAGAGAGATATCTTAGAGCTTTACCGTCAACCCCAAAACAAGTCATATCTCAAGCAAACTTTAATTGATACTTCTGCGATTCCGTTCGCGGCGATCGACTTCCCTGATATCATCATGACCCTAAAAGACATCTTTGGATAAATGATATCGATCGAAAACTGTGATTAAGGAATAAGTAAGTATATGGAACGCGGATTGTTGTGGCTGCCTCTGTTGGCGATATTTATCGGGTTGACATGGGCGGGTTGGCGAGAATATAAAAAGGTGGAAGCCTATCAACGGTGGGCAGTAGATTTCGATCGACATAAATATGACATCTACGCCGTGCTGGGGCAAAAGGGCGATCGATTGACTTGGGGAAAACCGACCCGCAGCCAGCCAGCCGAATTGCAAACTATCTCATTGCGAGAGATCGAGACAATCCAGCTCAAACTCGATCGACAAGTTATTACCGATCCCAGTGCTGTCATGCCTACCAGTGCCAAAAGTATTTCGATCGAATTAGTTACGCCGACCAAAACGGTATTCAATATTCCATTTACAGAAGTGTCGATCGCGGTAAATTGGTTTTGCTATTTGTTAAGTGAGCAAGCAAGACAAGATCGAACCAAATAAATTTTCAACACCTAGGAGTAATTATTATGTCTAATAGCAAGCATGATGTCTCAATCAAGGATGAGCCAAAATCCAAAAAAATCAAGTCAGCTAAAAAATCCAAAAAAACCACGTCGATCGATCCGATAGAACTTCAAACTCAGATCGTTCCCCCTGACCAAGATCGAGCATCCACGCATCAGTCCCTGCCCAGTGAGGTCGATCGAAAATTAACCAAAAAGTTCTACGAAAAAGAGCTATCTCAACTTCAGACCGAACTCGTGAAATTGCAATATTGGGTCAAACAACAGGGTCTGCGAGTTGTGATTATTTTTGAAGGCAGAGATGCGGCGGGTAAAGGGAGTGCGATTAAACAAATTGTCGATTGCCTCAATCCGCGTGGATGTACAGTTGTCGCTTTATCAAAACCCTCAGATGTCGAAAAGACGCAGTGGTATTTCCAACGCTATGTCATGCATTTACCCTCAGCGGGTGAGATCATCGTATTCGATCGAAGTTGGTATAACCGTGCTGGTGTAGAGCGAGTGATGGGCTTTTGTACAGAAACCGAGTATCAAGAGTTTATCCAATCTTGCCCAGAATTTGAACGCATGATAGTTCGATCGGGGATCATCTTGCTGAAATATTGGTTTTCTGTCAATGACGAGGAGCAAGAACATCGATTTCAAGATCGGGTCAAAGATCCTGCCAAACGCTGGAAACTCAGCCCGATGGATCTAGAGTCTCGCGATCGATGGGAAGAATATTCCGCCGCCAAGGATTATATGTTTTCCCACACCAATATTCCCGAAGCACCTTGGTTTACGGTCGAAGCTGATGATAAAAAGCGATCGCGCCTCAACCTGTTCAAGCATATTTTGACGAAAATCCCCTACAAAGACATCACTCCACCTGCATTTGAGCTACCACCGCGTAAACCCGCGACAAAAGGATACGTGCGTCCCCCGATCAACGAGCAATTTTTTGTGCCAAAAGTTTACTAGAAGCCGCGATCTATTCACGCCTGACACAACACTAGTCTTGCTGATGTGAAAACTTGTAAGCTCCAACCCAGGATAGCGAGATCGCCACTCCAGCTAAAACTAGCCAACCGTACCAACTAGCGTGACCACCATTCACTACCGCCCGCATCCCAGTGCTGGCATGAGTTAGCGGCAATGCATACACGAGTGCTTGCATTGCTGGGGGCAGTTGCGCTGGATCGAAAAAAGTCGCGCCCAGAAACGACATCGGCACGATCGCAAAGTTATTAAATAATCCAACAGATTCGAGTGACTTGACGGTTAATCCCGCAATTACGCCCAAACCCGCAAACACCATGCAGTTCAGCAGCAACAGGAGCAGAAATTCGGGATGGAGAAATCGCCAATTACCCGTAGCTAAAATTGCCACCAGAATCACCGAACCTGATGTCAGCAAGCCTCTGATCACACCCGCCATCATTTTGCCCAAATGCATCGCTAAAGGATGAATCGGTACCATCAGCATTTCTTCAAAGGTTTTGCTGTAGAGTCGATCGCCACAGATCGAAAAAGTTGTGCCGCCAAAACTAATCGTCATCGCCGACAATGCCACCATCCCAGGCAAAATAAAGCTGAGATAGTTACCCCCAAAAGCTGTGCTGCCCTTCATCGCATTGCCTAAACCCAAACCAAACGCCAGAATGTAAATTAAAGGTGAAATTAAACCCGAAGAAATCACCTGATAGATTCGCACCCGCAAGTCTAGCCAGTCACCCCATAAGATCGTGAGGCTATCTTGCCAAATTGCTTGGACTAGGGGCTGTCGATCGAAGTCTTTTCGGGGCAGGGCATTCTTAGCCTCGTCTTCAGGTAATACAGATGTATTCACAAAATTTCTAGCTCGTTCGTTATAAATCTTTACCAGCATCATATAGCGATTAACTAGACATTCCCGAATTTTTCCGTCTCAAATCTTCTAGAAATTTAAAACCAAAAAATTAAAACCAAAAATTAAGGACAGAACTAGCTAGATACTTCCAGCCAATTCTGCCCTTCTTGATATTTTAAAAAAATCAAGCAATAATTTTTTATTACTGGCGTGAAGCAAATTTCTCAAATGCAGCCTGAGTTTCTTGAAGTAACTGACTGCGGCTGTCACCAGTTGGTCGATCGAAGCCAAGGTGAGGCACTAGATTACGAGATTGTAAAGCCATGTGTAGATGAAGGTTAGCAACATAATCACTTAGACCTTCACGAGACTCGCGATCGATACCAGTATTGAGCGAGGACGTAACAAAAGACGAAGATAAGGAATTAGATTGCATTGGAGTATTTTCGTTCGTTTCTACTAAGTTAAGGTGAAAGTGATATGCAGTGCAAGCTTTGCAACGAAGCGTAATAAATGCTCTACATAACTTTACCTATGATTAGTTATAGCAATTTCTGCTAATCAATGTGGCAACCAATCATTATAAACAAATGTGGCAAATCCGCGATCGAAAGTTTATTTGGGGACAGCGTACCTATCTGATGGCTGTTCTTAACATTACGCCTGATAGTTTTAGTGATGGTGGTTTATTTGGTTCTACGACTGAAGCGATCGACCATGCTGAGAGTTTGATTCCCTATGCCGACATTTTGGATATTGGGGGCGAGTCCACACGTCCTGGCGCAAAAGCCGTCAGTGTTGCCGAAGAACTAAAGCGGGTGATTCCTGCGATTACCTCAATTCGACCGCAATATCCCAATCTACCGATCTCGATCGACACGACTAAGGTAGCAGTAGCAGCAGCAGCTTTAGATGCGGGGGCAGACATAATTAATGATGTTTCGGCAGGGAGATTTGAGCCTGAGATCTTATCCCTCGCTGCCAAGCGTCAAGTTCCATTAATTTTGATGCACATGCAGGGAGAACCACGCACCATGCAACAACATCCTCACTATGATGATTTGATTGCAGAAGTGATCGCATTTTTCACCGAAAGGATCGCGGCGGCTGTTGATGCTGGCGTAGATCGATCGTTAATTGCGATCGATCCTGGGATTGGTTTTGGCAAAACTTTAGAACACAATTTGGAATTGCTGCGTCGGTTGCCAGAGTTTCGATCGTTGGGATGTCCCATGCTTGTGGGTGTGTCGCGCAAGAGTTTTATCGGCAAACTATGCGATCGGCCAATTCCCACCGAGCGCGTATTTGGGACTGCGGCTGCCTGTACGGTTTCGATCGCGGGTGGTGCAGATATTCTCCGAGTCCACGATGCCAGAGAAATCAAAGATGTCTGTCTGGTTAGCGATGCGATTTACCGCAAAGTTCACGGTTAAAGCAAACTAGAAGCTGTGACCTATATATGTCAAGTGTTTTGAGTTATTTATCCCATCCATCGGAACCAGTGCCCTCTAGTGCTACAGCCTATTGAGCAAATATAAGGTACAATAGATAGGGCTAATAAATACTAGTTGACTGATAAAATTATGCCGTATTCACTAGATTTACGAAAAAAGATAGTATCAGCCTACGAAGCAGGAAAAACATCAATTCGTAAAGTTGCAAAACAGTTTATGGTCAACCCAAAAACAGTTGAGAGGTTGATAAAGCAACAGAGAGAGACAGGGAAC
>JARCMB010000081.1 GCA_030248825.1 Pseudanabaenaceae cyanobacterium MP8IB2.15
GATCGAGATCGATTCTGTTGACGCATAATTTTGACTCATAATTCTAAAGACCTCACATCCCATGCCCTGAGATTTTGAGTAGATTCTCGATCGGATTCAGCCAAAAATCTACCACTGAGATTGTACATTGGATCGCAAAAGTTGGTCAGTTATCCAATTCGGGTCACAGCTAGATCGCCAAGCGATGCCACAAATGTTGCACCCTGAACAACCTGTGGAGAAATGCCCTGAACAAGACCTAGGATATCGCCGCTATTGAGCTTGATTTGAGTATCGCTGCCCGATGTCGTAAATAACAGATCGGAAAAATTGATATTGCCCACCACGCCAATTCGATCGCCCTCATTCGGATTAAAGTCGGTAATCAAGTCAGCCAAAGCGAGATTAGTGACCCCGAAATTTGTATCAGTTCTGAGCAGGAACGTATCGGCTCCACTTCCACCCGTGAGGAGATCCACACCAAAGTCCCCCAGCAGGTAATCATTACCGCTACCACCAATCAGCGTGTCATTATCTTGACCACCCCTGATAAAATCATCACCCACACCACCATCGACTAGATCGTTGCCACGATTGCCATTGAGGATATCATTGCCGTTGTTACCTCTGACGATATCGTTATCCGTTCCACCGCGCAGGTAGTCGCTACCATCATTGCCAATTAACGTATCATTGCCCTGATTCCCATTCACAACATCATTGCCATTCGAGCCATTCACCAGATCGTTACCTGCTAAAGCGCGTAAAGAAGCGATCGATCCCGTAATTGTCGAAACATCATCACCATTTGTCAGATCGGTAAATCCCAGTGGTAAATTCGCCAAGTTGCCAAAATTGATCAGATCGTTCAGCAATCCCACATTGGTAATAATTGCAGAACTCCGACTAGGAATCACCCCTTGAGTTACTCTCGCTGCTGAAATTCGATCGCCCTGTCGAATCTGATCGACAAAATTAAATCCACTTGTAACGCTACCAAATACGGCATAAGCACCATCTAAAGACGGCTGGTTTGCCAGTGTAATAAAAAATTGAGATGAAGCCGAATCTAGTGTTTGCGCCCTTGCCATCGAAATCACACCCTGATTGTGGGGCAATTGCACAGGTGGATTGACAAGCTGGTTATAAGTTGGTTGAGATGCCCCACTAGACTTAATTTCGAGGGGAATAAACCGAGTTTGCCCCGTCGCAGGATCGACAAATCCCGCTGTTCCCAATAAATTTGTCGGGAAATTCGGATCTTTGCTCTGTGGGTCGCCTGCTTGCACGACAAAAGGACTGGGCTGACGGACGACACGATGAAATGTAATGCCATCATAAAAACCTCGTTCTACCAGATCGACAAAGTTCCCCGCCGTAATTGGCGCATCTGTACCATTGACTTCGATCGTAATCGGCGCACCATTGACAATCAAAACTACCGTAGCTCTGCTGGTTAACTGAGGTCGATCTGCCATGTAACTCACCTGATTTGTGGATATTTACTGCCCCAATCATAGATCATGGTATCGATCGACAGCTCACAAGAATTAAGTTAAACTGCTAAGCAGAATCATTGCCTTCAAATTTAGATGTTTATATGACTATTGGTGAAAAACTTTACGAAGGGAAAGCCAAAATCCTCTACGCCACCGACAACCCTGACGTACTGATTACGCACTTCAAGGACGATGCCACGGCATTCAACGCCCAAAAGAAAGGACAGATCGAGCATAAAGGGGAAATGAACTGCGCGATTACCACTGCCATATTCCAATTTTTGGCGACCAAAAACGTGCCGACTCACTTTATTGCCCAGATCGACCCCACACAGATGCAGGTAGTGGCAGTACAGATTTTGCCGATCGAAGTAGTAGTACGGAACATTGCCGCAGGAAGTTTAGTCAAACGCACAGGTCTACCCCTTGGTACTAGCCTCAAACAGCCGATCGTGGAGTTCTTCTATAAAAATGATGACCTCGGCGATCCATTAATCAACAACGATCACATCGAATTGCTGAATCTAGCTACCTCGGCTCAGGTTCAACAGCTCCGTCAAATGGCTCTTAGCATCAATCAACATTTGCAGGAATTATTTGACCAGTGCCGACTCACATTAGTTGACTTTAAGCTTGAATTTGGGGTCGATCGACAAGGTAAGATCTTACTGAGTGATGAAATTAGTCCAGACACTTGCCGCCTTTGGGATCGAGATATCACTGACACCCAAGCGCGAATTATGGATAAAGATCGATTTCGTCAGGATTTAGGTAAGGTTGACACGGCTTATCGAGAGGTGATGACACGGGTTCAGGCTATAGTTTTGGCAATGATTTCCTGATTAATTTCTGGATTGATATGTGAGTGATACGCGCCTGATTTTGCCTGTAGTTTTGAGAAGTTCTCTAATAGTAGTTTCTCAAATGCCCGTCGATCGGGGATACTATTTAGAGTGAAAGCTGAGAGCTTTTGTAATTTTGCCCTTTTATTTTGGTGTGGGTTAATCGTATGCGCTTAAGTCCAGTTGTCCTTGCTGCCATACTGTCTACAGGTTCGGCTGTTCAGGCAATCCCCCTGCAAGCTCAGGAGAAATCTTCGTCGCCAACTCTGGCTCAGGCTCCTGCCCAAACGCCTGGATCAAGTCCTGCCAGCCCATCCTCTGGAAGCACAAGCCCTAATCCTGCTGCACCAATCCCAACTTCCGAGCCAGTGCCTGTTA
Source organism: Pseudanabaenaceae cyanobacterium MP8IB2.15 (assembly GCA_030248825.1). GTDB lineage: Bacteria > Cyanobacteriota > Cyanobacteriia > Pseudanabaenales > Pseudanabaenaceae > JARCMB01. Next base: position 2,699 of record JARCMB010000081.1, read on the forward strand.
CACCTGCGCCGCTCCCTTCATTCTCTATACCCACACCAGTCGCCGAACCTGAAGTCCAGTTGCTTGTTGGTGAAGTTCTGGTCAAAACTACATCTGGTCAGCCCTTACCCGCCGATCTAGAAAGACAGGTTTATGATGTGGTTTCGACCAAGCCAGGTCGCACCACAACCAAATCTCAGCTTCAGGCTGATATCAATGCCATCTTCTCGACTGGCTATTTCGCCAATGTCCAAGCAGAACCGAAAGATACCGACCTTGGCATTAGAGTTACGTTCTCGGTTGAGCCAAACCCAGTACTCAAAGGCATTACCACTGAAGGAGCTACGGTACTAGAAGCGGGATTGGTCGATCGAATCTTTGGTGGACAGATCAACAAAGTCACCAACCTGAAGGACTTACAGACAGGGATCAAACAGGTCGAAAAGTACTACGAAGAAAAAGGCTACGTCCTAGCGAAAGTCGTTGATGTCAAATCACAGCCAGACGGGAGCGTCACACTTGTAGTTGCTGAAGGTGTGATTGAAAACATCACTGTGGCTTTTCTCAACGAAGAAAACAAAACTCAAAACGCTGATGGCACACCAGTCAAGGGCAATACACGCGAGTTTATTGTCACCCGCGAACTCGATCTCAAACCTGGCACTGTGTTTAACCGCAATGGTATCCAGTCGGATTTGCAGAAAGTATTTGGGTTAGGCATTTTTGATGATGTCAACTTGGGGTTAGCACCAGGCACAGATCCGAAGAAAGTGGTTGTGACGATCAACGTCAAAGAGCGTAATACTGGTTCGATCGCGGCGGGGGCTGGAATCAGCTCGGCAACAGGGCTATTTGGTACAGTCAGTTTCCAGCAGGCAAACTTGGGTGGTAATAACCAGAAACTTGGCTTAGATATCCAGGTAGGCGAACGGGAATTATTATTTGACCTCAACTATACCGATCCTTGGCTAGCGGGCGATCCTAACCGCACATCGTTTACAGCAAATATCTTCAACCGCAGGTTATTTAGTTATATTTTTGATAGTCC
>JARCMB010000438.1 GCA_030248825.1 Pseudanabaenaceae cyanobacterium MP8IB2.15
CCAAATGTGCCCAAGCGTTCGCCCGAAATCCATAAAGACGCTGTACGCCCTGGATGCAAGTAGGTTTCTTTTTGGTCGGGCTGATATTCGACCGTCAAACCTAAACGCTGAAACACTGTGTCTAATAGACCTTTAGCCTCATACCAATTCAACGGCTGCGAGTTGTGCTGCCAAACTCCACTTGGGCTAGCTGCGCCAAAAGCAACGCAGGCATACTCACCGCCAAAAATCCCCGCAAGACTATCGGTCTCATTAATGCCATCTTCATCCTTACTAAAGATCCGCCCAATCTCAAACCCACTGAGGCAACCATTGCCCTGACTCAAGTTATAGACACAGGCATCGATCAATCCTGAGACTAGATCCGAGCGCAAAGCACTGTATTCGATCGCGATTGGATTTGCCACTGTCACCTGATTGCTCTTAGTGGGATGGCACAGAGACATTTGGATTACTTCGGTCAAACCTACGCCCCGCAGACTTTCGCGCACCTGTCGCAGCAATAATTGATCGGGAGGCAGATATCCCAATTCTGTCCTAGCTGGCAAGGTCTCGGAAAACTTGTCGTAGCCGTAAATACGCGCAACTTCTTCGATTAAATCGATTTCGCGCTCGATATCGGCATAACGGAAAGGTGGTACGGTCACCGACCAAGCAATTTCTTCGGGATCTTGCTCTGTAGCAGGAATGGCCGTCAGTTCAAACTCCAGTGAGCGCAATGTGGTTTCGACTGCGACGGCAGGTAGTTCTTGGATCGAACCATCATCGGCATCGATCGAACCTAAAATCTCCTGAATTCGATCGAGACGTAATCTGATCGATCGAGTCAATTCGGGACGATGATCGACCTTGCTCTGCTCAACTACTGTGCCGCTTGCTAGATCTTGAATCATCCGCAAGGCTTTAGTGGTGGCAATTTCTAGGGCTGCTTGGTTCACGCCGCGCTCGTAACGGGCTGAAGCCTCTGTGCGTAAACCCTGCGCCCGTGCCGATCGACGTGTCACAGCTTGATCGAACAGGGCAGCTTCTAGAATGATATTAGTCGTTCGATCGGAAACTTCACTCGACTGACCACCCATTACCCCTGCAATCGCCACAGGCTGATCTGCTGACGTAATCAGCAGATTCTGGTTTTGCAAGCTTCTTTCCTGACCATCAAGCGTCGTTAATTTCTCATCGTCTTGGGCAAACCGCACGCCTATACTTAAAGATTTGGGTAATGCTGCGCCCAGAAGATCGGCATCAAAGGCATGAAGTGGTTGCCCCCATTCCAGCAGAACGTAGTTAGTAATATCGACAATATTATTGATTGGGCGCATTCCTGCCGACTGTAAGCGTCGTTGTAACCACTCAGGCGATCGAGCCACCTGCACTGACTGCACCAAAGTCCCGATATAAGCCGTACATGCCTTGGGTTCACCGATCCTAACCCAGTTACCCTGTTCGGGTCGATCGCCCACCAACTCAGCTACTGGCAAAGATAATTTTCCACCTGTTAAGGCAGCAACTTCACGGGCAATTCCCACCATACTCAGGGCATCGGCTCGGTTTGCGGTCGAAGACACATCTAGCACAACATCATCTAAGGCAAGCAACGGTCTGACATCACTACCTAATTCTGGTTCACCACTAAATTCATGAATACCACTGGATTCCTTTGCTAGCCCCAGTTCCGCCAAGGAACAGATCATGCCTTCCGATCTCTCACCGCGTAATTTGGTCGGACGTAGTTTTAAGTCAACAATCGGTAAGTAAGTCCCAATGGTGGCAACAGGCACGAATAATCCAGCCCTAGCATTGGCTGCACCACAGACAATATTTAACGGTTCTGCTGCACCAATATCAACCGTGCAGATTTGTAACTTATCGGCGTTGGGGTGACGCTCGGCAGTGAGGATTTTACCCACCAATACTCCATCGGCCCAAGTACGGCGATCTTCGATCGATTCGACCTCAAACCCCGCCATTGTCAACTTTTCCGCCAGATCTTCAGGCGACAAATCGAACTCTACTAACTCCCGCAGCCAGTTTAAAGAAATACGCATCTAGAAAAATTAACTTAGAACCTTTATGCCATATCCTATCAGACTGACACTACTCAATAATGCAAATCAAAAAACAAACAACGATCGATCTTTGTCTCCACTCAAATTAAAAGTCGATCGATCCTCATAATTCAACTAAAAAGAATCCTAGCCTTACTTAAACAGATAGTTTGAGAAGTACATCGTTAATAATTGTTTGATACCCTACTCCTTGTTTTTTGGCTTCAGATTTTGCCCAAGCAATAATTTTGGGATGTAGCCGAATAGAAATTGATTGATATTTCTCTGCTTCACTTTTAATTGGTCTGCCAATTCGTGTATAGTTGATGCCAAACTGCTCTTGGATAGCTTGCTCGGCTGACACTACTTCTTGATGACTAATTCTTCTAGCATTAGCAAAAGGAAATTCAACTTTCTTCATATTGTTTCCGCTCCCATTTAGTTACAGGTCTGGCACTGATAATTCTAATCTCATCCTGTCTCATAGTATAAACA
>JARCMB010000007.1 GCA_030248825.1 Pseudanabaenaceae cyanobacterium MP8IB2.15
GGCAATTCAAGCCAAAATTAAGGGCAATTTATTCGTGCGGGGCATCGATCGATTGTTTCCTGACTTCTTGCTCGAACAAGTCCGACAAATGTGTTACTACAAGGCCCTCGGAATTTTTTGGTCGGTGATGGCTCCGTTATTCTTGAATTTGAGCGATCGATACGATCGGGGCAAGATCGAGACAATTGCTGATGTCGTGCAATACGTCCAAGATGGTTTAGTCGAAGCTGCCAGCAAACCGATTACCTATAGTGTCAAGATCGATGGCAAAACCTATGACATTATCCCAGAGTCAGTCGGGCTGACGTTTTTAATGGATACTGCGGTTCCTTATGTAGAGACAGTTTTCTTTCGATCGTTTCCGTTTCGCGGCACAGTCTCTTATAATGCCCAAGCTCAGTTCATTTCGCCTGAATTAGCTAAATTTAACTACGGTATTTTGTATGCCGATCCGATCCCTGTAGGTGGCGCAGGGATTCCACCCACTTTATTAATGCAAGACTTGCGACATTTTCTCCCTACATACCTGCATGAGTTTTATCAACTTGGCGATCGAGGCGAAGATGACTTGCGCGTTCAGATTTGCGGCTCCTTTCAGAAATCGATGTTTTGCGTCACGACGGCGGCAATTCGAGGACTAGCTCCTTATTCGATCGGAACTGACAAACCCAAAGAACAAAAAGCCAATAAAAAATATCTCCAAGGTTGGGTCGATCGACTAGCCAACTCTCGCCTAATCGATGTCCAAGAAGGTTGATTACAGCTATGAAGGACACACAAACAGCTCAAATTGCTAAAAGCTACAATTACAAGAACATTAGTAAAATCCACTGCAAAAATGTTGAAAGAACCTAGTGTGATTATTGAGAAAGACTCAGATGGTTACTTTGTCGCATCAGTCCCTAGTCTGAAAGGTTGTCATATGCAGGCAAAATCTCTGGATATCTTAATGGAACGGATTTAAGAAGCAGCCGAACTTTGCATGGAATTTAAAGATGCCGAAAACCTTACACTAGAATTCATGGGCATTCAGAAAATCAGTGTAGAAGTAACCTATTAGTCCACCAAATCGACTTAGCTAGGTTCTACAAACCCTTGCATCAGTGCTTGAGAAACGCCAATTAACAGTAGCTTTTTGAGCATTGCGTTGGTTTTCCCAAATGGTAATCTGCTCAGATAATTGCTCTTTAGATGGGATGCGACGGTCAAGACATTGGCGCGATAGCACAGAAAACTCAATCTCAACTTGATTCAACCAGCTAGCGTGTTTGGGAGTGTAATGAAATTCTAATTTTTTGAGGATATGATCGACCCTCGCGTCAGTATGCTTTAGCTAGTCCTAAACTATTACTAACTAGAGCATTCCAGCACTTTGAATCTCAAATAATTTATTAGTTCCAGTGAGTTTAAGTAACATATCTACTTGATCTGTTAGAGAATGTAATACTAATCTGCCATTGTTACTTTTGACGATTTTAAGAGTCGTAATTAATAATCCCAGACCTCGGCTATCAATAAATCTGACATCTTGCATATCGAGAATAAGGACATCTGGGACAGTGTAGACGATCGACAATAATTCTTTACGGTGATTATCGTAAGTTTCAGAATCTAGCCTACCATGTGGCTTATATACGATTTTTGTAATAGAAGCTTTGGGCTGATCGATCATGTCTAAACTCTTAATTCCTATCATCACAACTTGTCATCCTTATGTAGTTTTTAAGGTTTTACTTGGGGGCTTTACTTGGACATTGAGTCAAGCAACAATACATAGTGAACTTCAAATGGGTCTGAAATCTACAACTTTGTCTTAGTATTAAACTTTGGCGATGTCTTAGATGTAGTTAAAGAAAAATCAACTCTTGTAAAACTTCTGATAAAACTTGTGGTTTAAGCAAGGCTTACAGGAAAGCAGTTCTTCAGTGTAAAACTTCTGTAAGACTTTCGTAAGATATTCTTACAACTTGTAGTATCAGGGGAATAGTGTTGTTTTGGGTCGCTTCTCAAGTTTTTCGGCTTATCACCCCCTCAAAGTAAATTTATGTCCAGATCGATTAAAGTCGCACCAGAGCATATCGATAAAGTCCAATTAACTCTTAGACAGAGTGTTTATCCTAGCCAGAGTGCTTTAGCTGGGGATGTTGGATTAACACGCCCGACTGTAAGTAATTTTTTTAATGGTAAGCCCATTGACTATCTCAATTTTTTGGAGATTTGCCAGAAGATCAAGATCGATTGGCGAGAAGTTGCAGCTAAAGGTCATACTAGAGACACTGAAGAAAATTCCTCTTTAGAAATAGATGAAGAGATTCAGAGCCTTACTAAATCAATAACTCAAGCTTCTCTAAGTGAATCTCTAGAATCTTCAGGGATCGGAGATATTTTGGTTGTTGATGATCGTCCAGATAATATTCGACTTTTATCGACAATGCTATCGGAGCGTGGCTATAAAGTTAGGAAGGCTGTGAGTGGTGAAATGGCTCTAACAGCGATCGATACAGCGGCACCAGATTTGATTCTATTAGATATTACCATGCCTCAAATGGATGGGTTTGATGTCTGTCAAAGATTAAAGGCTGAGGAGAAAACTCGCTATATCCCAGTTATTTTCATTAGTGCGCTCGATGAAGTTGTAGATAAAGTTAAAGCATTTTCTTGTGGTGGAGTTGATTACATTACCAAGCCCTTTCAGGTAGAAGAGGTGATGGCAAGAGTTGAAAGTCAACTGACAATTAGAAGATTGCAAAGACAAATGCAGAGACAGAACCGATTACTGCAAGAAGAAATTCAGTACCGACTAGAAGTCGATCGAGTGATCCAAGAACAGAATATCTCATTACAAAAAGAAGTAAAAAACCGACTGAGGATCGAGAAATTACTCCAAGATCAAAATGAATTAATGCAGGAGGAAATCCAGAATCGTCAAAGGATCGAACGAACTCTTCAGACCCAGAATATTGAGCTGCAACGAGAAATTAGCGATCGAATTGAGGCTGAGGAATCTTTAAAGCAAGCCAACCAACAGTTGCAATCGCTCAGCTTACTCGCGGCTATAGATGGGCTAACTCAAATTGCCAACAGACGCAGATTTGATGAGTATCTTAGTGATGAATGGGAAAGACTGACCGAAGCACAGCAGCCTCTATCACTAATTTTGTGTGATGTCGATCGGTTTAAACCTTACAACGATGTTGAGGGGCATCAAAAAGGTGATGAGTGTTTACAGTCGATCGCCAAAACTCTTAATGACTACATTTCCAAGACGCAGGGCTTAGCGGCACGTTATGGCGGAGATGAGTTTGCGATTATCCTGCCAAACACAGACGCTGCAACTGCGAGGCAAATTGCGGAACAGATTAAATCTGATATCCAGAATCTTAGTATTTCTCATCCCAATTCTTCAGTTTGTGAACATGTTACCTTGAGTATGGGAATCGCCAGTATGATTCCCACTAGAGAGCTTCAGCCCGATTCCTTAATCTCGATTACCGACTGTGCCCTCGATGAAGCTAAAGATCGAGGTGGAAATATCACTGTTTTGAAAGAGATAGAGCTGTCTCAAGAGTGAGAAAGATTATCGAATTTCATCTGGATTAATCCCGATCGATCGAAGGTATGCTGATAATGCCTCTGTGCGCTGCATTTCTTGATCGGCCCTTTGCCTTTCTTGGTTAGCACGCTGACTTTCTTGGTTGGCACGCTGACTTTCTAATTCAGCCCTTTGCCGCTCTTGGTCAACGATCGATTCGGCATACACTGCTCGTTCATCACCTGTCAGCAGAAGATTGCCATCAGCATCCCACCAACGAAGCCAAGGAATCGGAGTTTCTTCCTGCCCGTAAAGTATGCCTAGCTCCACACCGATCGGCGCGATCGAGTAGTGACCGCGTTCATTTGCTTGAATCTTTTGATACCTCCCACCGCTTAAGTGATACACCTCAACTGATGCTTTCTTAACTTCATAAATTCCATAGAAAGGAATCCGAATGGCTTGCTCGTAAACCCAAAACTTTCCTGCTTTTTTCTCGTCTGTGGTCGCACCTATGGTTTCATCTGTGGCATCTTTAGATGGAGAAGTTCGATCTCTTTCTTCCGCCCCATTTCCCGATACAAATTCGATCGCGATCAAAGGTGCAACAATTTCTTTCCAGATTACATAAGAGCGACGATATTCCCCATTGAGCAGTGGCGGCACATTGGGGACATAAAACCAATCTGGGGCTTCTGCGCCTTTTTCAAGCGGGTCAGTCAATTTCCAGTAAATCCCACTATCTTGACCGATACAGTAGCGACCATCGGGGTGTAGTTTGTGCAGGATTGGTTCGATCGAACTAGTTAAAACAATACTCTGAGGATGTTCTTGGAAATTTTTCACAAAGCTTCCGTCTGACTCTGGCAGTTGGGTGTGATCGGGAAGACCAAGTTGTAAATTTGGTGGTGAGGTGGATGGGGGTATGAGTACCTGATTAGGGGTCATAGCAGCTCAACGCAAGGGTATACCGCTCTAATCTAACACGTTAGATTCTCAATTTAAGTATAGGTCTTGAGCAAATATGAGATTAATGTGATCGCTTCAAAGCCAATAAAAGTCGCCAGCAGAAAGAACACAATGATGTTAACTGCACCTTTAATTTTGTCCATCATAATTAGGTTGAGATTCGATCGTAAGAATTTTAATAGCTCTAAGCTACCTGAATAACCATAGCAGTGAGTGGTGATCGGAAGAGTGAAGTTATGTTTAATCATCTAGAAACTAATCACTAAAATTGAAAAGCTGAAAACCATTTACAATAAGTAATAGGTTATTGGTTGATGGCGAGGAAAATTTGTATGAAAAATGCGGCAAGATTCTCTTGTTTCCGATCGGGCTTCCTAGCCTGCGGTTTAGGTTTGATCTCTAGTCTTATTTCTGGTGTTGAAGCACAGCCATATGTGGTTTACGTTCCTGACAGTGGCTTTGGCACCCTTCAGACCGTGCGGCGAGTTGCTCCTGATGCTTTTCAAGCTGTGATTCAAGGTCAGCCTGCGGTTCAGGCGGGGATATTTAATAGTGCCGCCAATGCTGATAATCTCGTGGCAACACTGCGTCAATCGGGCATATCAGCCCAAAGAATTTTTAGGAATGAATCTGTTACGACTTTCCCCTCTAATTCAAACTCAACAATCATTAGTTATCCAGGCACAACTTATCCCACGAGTCCTCAGGCCCTACCACCTGCGATTGCCCAATCCCCCCCTATCGCCAATCAATTTTCTGGTGGATTTACGGGAACTAATGCTACCGATGCCAGTGGAAATCCGATTCAGCCGCAGCAGTTTCGCTATATTTCGATCGTTCCTACGGGGCCAAGAGATTCTGATATCAAGCTCTTGCAAGTTCGTCGATTTGTGCCTAATGCATTCTTGGCTAACTCTTCGCGTGGCAGCTACATCTATGCTGGAGCCTATAATAGTCGTGAAGGAGCCGAAGCTCTGTCGTTTTATTTGCGATCGCAGGGTTTAGATGCCAGAGTTGCCTATTTTTAATTTTTATTTTTAAGCATATCCTTAATGGAAATCCTCACACCAGACTGGGTTAAACACGCAGTTTTCTATCAAATCTTTCCCGATCGATTTGCTCGATCGAATCAAACTCATCCCTCTGCCGCTAGTCTAACGTTTGAAGATTGGGAAGTTCCTCCCACTCACCAAGGCTATAAGGGTGGGGATCTGTGGGGCGCGATCGAGCAGTTAGATTATTTGCAAGATCTGGGGATCGATGCGATTTATTTTACGCCAATTTTTCAGTCTGCTAGTAATCATCGCTATCACACACATGACTACTATCAAGTTGATGTGCTTTTAGGTGGAAATGAAGCTTTTAGGGAATTGCTCCAAGCGGCTCACCAGCGTGGGATCAAAGTGGTACTGGATGGCGTATTTAATCACGCGAGTCGGGGATTCTTCTTTTTTCACGATATTTTAGAAAATGGCAGCAATTCACCTTGGCTCAATTGGTTTAAGATTCAAGGCTGGCCGCTCGTGCCCTATGATGGCGATCGACCTGCGAATTATGTTGGTTGGGCAGACAGTCGGGCTTTGCCTGAATTTAATCACGATCATCCTGCGGCCCGCGAATATGTGATGCAGGTAGCGGAGTATTGGATAAGACAGGGGATTGATGGCTGGCGATTGGATGTGCCAAATTGCATTAAGGTGGAGGGATTTTGGCAGGAATTTCGCGATCGAGTCAAGGCGATTAATCCCGATGCTTACATTGTCGGTGAGATTTGGGAAGAAGCAACCCAATGGCTGGATGGCACTCAGTTTGATGGCGTAATGAATTATCAATTTACTTCGCCCACGATCGCATTTACGGCTGGAGATCGAGTCAATCACAAGTATGTGCATGAATCTTATCAGCCCTATCCGCCTTTGGATGCTCCCAGTTATGCGGCGAAAGTCGAAAATTTACTCAAACTCTATCCTTGGGAAATCCAACTCACCCAACTCAATCTTTTGGATAGCCACGATACAGCGAGATTGATTACGGTTGTGAACCAAGATCGAGCCAGTGTCGAACTGGCAACGTTACTGTTAATCACTTTCCCAGGTGCTCCCAGTATTTATTACGGCGATGAAGTAGGATTAGGTGGAGGGAGAGATCCTGATTGCAGACGTGGTTTTCCTCAACAGTCAGATTGGGATATGGAAGTACTTGACTATCACCGCGATTTAATTAAGCTGCGACACGATCGCCCTGCCCTGCAAACTGGCTCTTATCAGATCCTCTTGGCTGAAGGATTAGTCTATGTGTTCGCTCGGATTCTCGACCAAGAAGTCGCGATCGTGGCGGTTAATGCTGGTACTGAGGCGGCAACAGTGAGTTTTACCCCTAAGTTCGATCGATCGAATCCTCTCCTATATCAGGTGATATACGGTGCAGGAACAGTTGAATCAGAGCGAGATCGCGATCGGATAACGCTCGACTTACCCATGCGATCGGGACTAATTGCAGTCTAATAATTAACAAAAAACTATGGATTGGAATGCTTTTACGGCTGATTTAGATGGGATCGAATCGATCGAATCCCCCACCCAAGTTGCCAAACTTTCTGAAGATTACTTTCGGTTTAGTCCCATCCTCGAACCATTGCTGAATGGCAAGGTTGGAGATATTGTTTTACGCCCAAACAATGAGAATGATGTGATCCGCATCGCCCAAGCATGTGTGAACAATCGTGTGCCTTTGACTGTGCGTGGTAGCGGCACTGGTAACTATGGTCAGTCTGTACCACTGTATGGCGGGGTGATTCTCGATACAACAAAAATGCAAGCGATCCACTGGCTCAAGCCTGGACTTGCCTGTGTCGAACCTGGGATCAAGTTAGCAGCTTTGGATAAGCAAGCTCAATCGATCGGTTGGGAGATGCGAATGGTTCCTTCCACAGTTCGCAGTGCCACGGTGGGAGGATTTATAGCTGGTGGAAGCGGTGGGATTGGTTCAGTGTTGTATGGTCAATTGCGCGATCGAGGCAATCTCAAAGCTGTGAGAGTTGTGACTTTAGAGGATGTTCCACGGGTGTTAGAAC
>JARCMB010000082.1 GCA_030248825.1 Pseudanabaenaceae cyanobacterium MP8IB2.15
CCTTGAAAACCATAGTTTGCTCAGCAGGCTTTTAAAATCCTGTAGGCTTTGCAGAGTATAAGATTAAGCCTTAATTTTAACTTTCTAACTTAAACTACAGGTCTCAACTTGGACGGGGTTTAACAATGCTTTCATCAATTTTTTTGGAGACATATTAGGGGTATGCGAGGGAAATAGTTAATTTCGACATAGACTGGAATGTATGTTAGGCGTATAAAAGCTCTCGGTGGAGTGTAATAGCAATATTACAAAAACAAATGTAGCAATTGATACATTTCTTAAAATTATCGTAGCAATTAGTAGAAGCTACAAATCCGAATCTAAGAATAATTTGCGTCAGCTAACCTACTTGAAGTTGGGCTTCGGCTATTTCCTTCACAGCTAATTCGAGCACGTCTAATTCGGGGATACCTGATTCGGAAACAGGTCGATCGACTTGAAGTTCTAGCTGGCTACTATACTTGAGTGCAGCTTGGATCAGTCCTTGGAATAATGGATGAGGTTGACTGGGACGTGATTGAAACTCAGGATGGAACTGGGTCGCAATGAAATAGGGATGAGTGGGTAGCTCCACCATTTCTACGAGTCTGCCATCGGGAGATGTGCCACAGATTGCATAACCTGAATCCAAAAACATGGAGCGATAGGCATTATTAAACTCATACCGATGACGATGGCGTTCGTAGATCACAGATTCACCATAGAGCCGACTGGCAAGGGTCTGCGGCATCACTTTGCAAGCATACAAGCCTAGCCGCATCGTTCCGCCCAAGTCAGTGACATCATGCTGTTCAGGTAGCAGGTGAATTAAGGGATTTGGACATTGGGAATCGAACTCGGCACTATTGGCAGACTCTAGACAAGCAATGTTGCGTCCCCATTCAATCACCGCACACTGCATCCCCAGACATAGCCCCAGAAAAGGAATATTCTGTTCGCGCGCATACTTGACAGCAGCAATTTTACCGTCGATGCCACGATGACCAAACCCACCTGGCACAACGATTGCATGGACATCTTTTAAAAACCGCTCTGCCCCAAAAGTCTCAATATCCTCAGAATTAATCCAGCGAATGTTGACGGCAGCATTGAGTGGGACAGCCCCATGCCGCAGGGCTTCAATCACAGACAAGTAGGCATCATTCAGGCGGACGTATTTACCGACGATTGCGACATCGACATAATGCTCAGGGCGATATAACCGTTCCACTAAAGTCTGCCAACTGCGTAGATCGGGAGTACGTTGATCGAGACGAAGCAAACTCAGCACCTGTTCTGCTAGCCCTTCTCGCTCTAATACCAACGGCACTTCATAGATGGTTTTGGCATCCTGACCTGTGATCACACATTCAGTCGGCACATTACAAAATTCAGCGACTTTTTCTTTGATCCCCTGTGGTAAGGGTCGATCGCTGCGACAAACCAAAATGTCAGGCTGAATCCCAATTGCTTGAAGTTCTTTAACCGAATGTTGCGTGGGTTTAGTTTTCATCTCCCCTGCCGAGGCAATCCAAGGCATCAGCGTCACATGCATGTAAAGCACATTATTTCGCCCCACATCTTTGCGGAATTGGCGAATTGCTTCCATAAATGGTAGTGATTCAATATCCCCGACCGTGCCACCAACCTCGACAATCACGATATCAGGATTAGTATCAGTCGAAACTCGCTTGATCCGATCTTTAATCTCATTTGTAATGTGGGGGATTACCTGCACCGTGCCACCGTTGTAATCTCCTCGCCGCTCTTTGTTGATCACCGCCTGATAAATTGCCCCAGTGGTGACATTATTGAGTTTGGACATTGAAGTGTCAGTAAACCGCTCGTAATGTCCCAGATCTAGATCGGTTTCAGCCCCATCTTCAGTGACAAATACTTCGCCATGCTGAAACGGACTCATCGTGCCTGGATCGACGTTGATATATGGGTCAAGCTTCAAGATTGATACGGAGTAATCCCGTGATTTTAACAATCGCCCCAAGCTGGCTGCCACGATGCCTTTGCCGATACTAGAGACTACACCGCCCGTCACGAATATAAATTTCGTCATAAAAGAAGCCCATCAACCCAATCAACATTAGTGATTATAGTCTGAGGACTTTAATTACCGACTGATATTTATCTAGCAATAGCCACCAACGAGATCGTTTACGATCGAATATCTCGCCGAATTAAGGTTTTGAAGAAATCTTCGAGAGCGATAATGCAGGTTTTGTCATCGTAGAGTTGGGTCGATCGAACTTGGATCTGCTCGACAATTTCTTGCCGCCACTGTGGTTCCAACCCTAATCTGGTCGCGATCGAAATGTAATCGGCTGCACTCGCCGCAATTGTGTCTGCGATCTCCAGCATTTGGAGCATGGCATAGGCATGACGACCACGCATGAATTCTCCAGGCAAGGTCACAATCGGCAAGTTACAAGCAATCGCTTCTAGTGTGGTATTTCCACCCGACCAGTCGATCGAATCGAGAAAGATATCGGCAACGAGATTGAGGCTGAGATAATCATCTCGATCCAGTCGGGGCAAGATCGCACAGTAGTCTTGGCTAGAGAGACCATAAGCCGCAAAAGCCCGCTCTAAACGTCGTTGGAACTTATCCGTAATGTAACTACTATTCAGACTAGACAGAAACACAAATTTCGCCGTGGGAACTTGGGTCGCGATTTCCGCAAAAATATAGTCATACTGCGGCAGATATTTATAGAGGGATTGGCAGCAAAGGTAGACGACAGATCGATCGGATAAGTTGAAATCAGCACGACTTTTTCGAGTTTTGGGCAGGACAGGATGAGGATATGAAATCCCAATCCCAGGTAAGCGCACTAACTGCTCGGTGTAATGATCCGCAGCATGGTCTGGTTCCATTCGATCGCTGGACAAGAAATAATCAATTGTCGGTAGCCCCGATGTGATTGGATGTCCCCAAGCAACAGATTGAATTGGAGCTAATCGTAAAGCCGCAATTTTATCTGTATGTGGAGACATGCCAATATCAGTGAAGATCAGCGCGTCTAACTGATCGGCTAAGACTTGTTGGCAGAGCCGCTCAAAACTATTGGGGAGATTTTCAGATATATGATAAAAAGCATCGCTATGTTGCTTAAATAATGCCGTCATCTCATCCTGATTCTTACCTGTGTAATAACAAACCACCTCAAATTCATCTTTATCACAATGTCTCAACCAGCCTGAGAATAATTGTGCGACTGTATGATCTCTGAAGTGACTGGAAAGATAGCCAATTCTAATTTTCCTTAAGGAGGTTCGATCGGATGAGATTGAGAGTAGGCTTGACGGTGGCGAAGTTTTAGGATGATTGCCGATCCTTGAGAATTGAGCATTCACGATCGAGCTGACAAGCTCACCGTATTGTCTTTGTAGCTCTGTATCATCTAGACCTTGATATTGCAGATAGAAGTTTGTGGTGGAACTGATACCCGCGATCGCTCGATCGATTGCTTCAGGATCGTCAAGTGAGATTTGCTGAGTCAGAGTCTGTAATCCTTGCCTAAATCGCGTGCGCCACGGCATAATCTGCTCTGGCGTGTCGTAGAGAACTGGTAGAACTAGCTGTAAATTCCATTCTCCCACTTTGCCTGCTTTCTGGTAGCTGTCGATCGCCCGATCGACTTTGCCTAAATTTCGGCATAGATGTCCCAAATTGTAGTGAGCCTCCACGAAGTCGGTTTTGAGCGCGATTGCTCTTTCGTAAGATTCGATCGACCGATCTATTTGATGATCGGATTGGAGCGCATCACCCAAGTTCTTATAAGCATCTTCGGAGTTGGGATAAAGTTCGATTGCTTGATTGTATATGGCGATCGCCTGTTCGATCTCACCCTTGGCTTCTAGGGCAACGCCGAGATTATTTAGGGCAATTAGGTAATCAGGCTGAATTTGCAAGGCTTTTTGATAGGAATCGATCGATGCGTCCAACAGCCCTTGTTGTTTGAGCAACACACCGAGATTATTCTGGATGCGGGCGATCTGGGGCTGAATTTGTAAAGCTTGGCGATAACTTTGGATCGCTGCATTAGTTTCGCCCTGAGCTTGGAGCGCGATTCCCAGATTGCAATGCGCTTCAACATAACGCGGCTGGAGCTGGATTGCCTGTTTATAGGAACCGATCGATCGATCCAAATTTCCCAGAGCGCGATTAGCTTCACCAAGGCTGTTATAAAAATTGGGATTGCGAGGGTCGATTTGAATAGCTTGGCTGATATATTCGATCGCAATTTCACTCTGTTTGACCTGATGCGCTAATACGCCCAGCAAATGTAGGGCATCAGCGTTACGAGGTTGCTGGGCTAGCACTTGCCGATACATGGCTTCAGCTTGCTGCAAGTTACCCGATTGGTGATGTTGGAGCGCAATTTCTAAATTACTCAAAATTTTAGCCATCTAGATTACCCATCCATACAAATGCAATTCCCTGTCAGAAAAGCATTTCAGGCTATTATCTGTCAAGCGATTGCCCTATTGAATTTCGTCAGGATTGATTCCAATCGATCTTAGGTATACTGCCAGTCTTTCCTTTTCTTGCCGTTCTTGTCTAGCTCTTTCCTC
>JARCMB010000439.1 GCA_030248825.1 Pseudanabaenaceae cyanobacterium MP8IB2.15
ATTTACAGCCATTCATGGAGCATTACCTCAAACTCTTCAGATAGTCATGATTAACTAAGTAAAGTTAGATGCCATCAAACACCTCCAGTAAGATCAGGAATCAGACTTTACAGCTTCTCAAGGCGTATCAGGGTGAACCGTCCGCGAGGCTGCAAGATCGGTTAGTGCAATTAAATATTGATTTAGTTCATCAGGTAATTCTAAATTCTGCTAGTTGTGATTATGCTAGTAATCAAGAGTCAAACGATCGAGAGCCAAACGATCGAGAGCTAATCGAAGCAGGTTCATCAGGATTAGTTCAGGCCCTAAAAGAATTTAATCTAGGTTCAAAACAAGCTTTTAATCTTTTTGCTCTACCTTACATCGATCGACATATTCAAAAATATTTAGAGGAAATCGATCGCAGCGAGAACAACGACATTCAGGCTGAAGATGAAGCAAAATCAGCCAATCAAATTGTTGAAAATCTAGATCGAAATCCAAGCTTAGGAAAACGCCACAAACTTGGCTCAGGACATCCAGTCCCAGTTGACGATAGCCCCTCTGGGCCACTCAAAGCCGAGTCATTTTCACTGCTACATGAATACAGAACTCACCCATCGGCAAAGCTGCGTAACCAACTGGTGCAGTTAAATACGGGGCTAGTCAGAAAGGAAGCCTATCACTGGTCAAACCAATGCTCAGAATCCTATGAGGATCTGCTCCAAGTTGGTTCTATCGGTCTAATTCGGGCGATCGAGCGATTCGATCTTGAAAAGGGTCATGCCTTTAGCTCTTTTGCCGTGCCATATATACGCGGTGAGATTCAGCATTATCTGCGAGATAAAAGTCCCACCATGCGAATGCCTCGTCGATGGCTAGTGCTTTATAACCAAGCTTGCAAAATCGTCCAGAAATTACGGGGTGAACTAGGGCGAGAACCACAAGATCTCGAAATTGCCAAGTTACTAAATATTCCCGTGACAGAATGGCAAGAAATTAAACTCGCATGTCAAAATCGTTCTCCTATCAGCCTAGACATACTGATTCATGAAAATGATGATAGCTCAGCATCGCTTGGTGATTTAGTCCTAGATTCTAAATATCGCAGTTTCCAGCTTGCTCAAGAAGACAATATTCGTCTACATCAAGCTCTAGCCCACTTAGAAGATCGGACACGCGAGATCGTGGAATTTGTGTTCCTGAAAGAATTTACCCATCGTGAAGTTGCAGAAACGCTAGGCATTAGTGCTGTAACGGTATCTCGCCAAGTAAAAAAGGGCTTGATCGCCCTTAGACAAATTATGATGACTCCTCTAGATTGAGTCTGAGTCAAGTAATCTTAGTAATTTTAGGAATTTTAGCTAGAAGCAGCTTGCAATCTGGCTCTAGCTCGCTTTACAGCTTGCTCAGCTTGAATCTTGCCCTGCTTATCATCGTCTTTGAGTCCAGCGAGGTTCTGCTCTGCCGTTGCTAACTCGTTACGGGCTGCATCTGGATCGATACTGCTTCCTGCCTCTGCACTATTAACTAGGACAGTAACCTCATTATCTTCAACTTCAGCAAAACCGCCAGATAGCGCGATCGATGCCCAAGTTTTATCTTGTCTAAACCGCAATACGCCAATATCAAGGGCAGTAACTAACGGTACATGATTAGTAAGGATGCCTAGCTGCCCAGTCGTGCTGGGTAAAATCACTTCTTCAGCAGAGGCATCAAGGATAGTCTTATCAGGAGAGATAACTTTTACAGTGAGTGTCATGGGTTATGAGTCTTTGATCTTTACGTCTAAATAGTTTGAACAGAAAACCCAAGTAGAAACACGATCGTTAACCACGCCTCTACTTGTGATGTTTCTAGCTATTTAGCCTTGAGTTTTTCAGCTTTAGCGATCGCCTCTTCGATGTTCCCGACAAGGTAAAAAGCTTGTTCGGGCAGTTCATCAAGGTCGCCTTTGAGAATCATATCGAAGCCTTTGATGCTTTCTTCGAGCGTGACATACTTACCAGGTGACCCAGTGAATACTTCAGCTACAAAGAAAGGCTGAGACAAGAACCGCTCAATTTTACGCGCACGGGCGACAGCAAGTTTGTCTTCTTCAGAAAGTTCATCTAGACCCAAGATCGCGATGATATCTTGCAGTTCTTTATAGCGTTGGAGGGTTGCCTGAACACCACGCGCTACTCGGTAGTGATCGTCACTTACCACGCCAGGTTGCAACATTGTGGAGCTAGAGTCGAGCGGATCGACCGCAGGATAGATCCCTTTAGATGCCAAACTCCGAGATAGTACGGTTGTAGCATCAAGGTGAGCAAATGTTGTTGCAGGTGCGGGGTCAGTCAAGTCATCCGCAGGCACATATACAGCTTGCACAGAAGTGATGGAACCATCAGTAGTACTGGTGATCCGCTCTTGAAGTTCGCCCATTTCTGTACCGAGTGTAGGCTGATAACCTACAGCAGATGGCATCCGACCAAGTAGTGCCGATACTTCCGAACCAGACTGCGTAAAGCGGAAAATGTTATCAACGAACAGCAACACATCTTGCTTAGATACATCGCGGAAATACTCAGCCATGGTTAAAGCTGACAGAGCCACACGCATCCGCGCTCCAGGCGGCTCGTTCATCTGACCGAATACCAGCGCAAGGTACTGCAAAACCCCTGACTCTTTCATTTCGTTGTAGAGGTCATTCCCTTCACGGGTACGCTCGCCTACCCCAGCAAACACAGATACACCAGAGTGCTTCTTGGCAATATTGTTGATTAATTCTTGAATCAATACAGTCTTGCCGACACCAGCACCGCCAAACAGCCCGATTTTGCCGCCGCGACGATAAGGAGCAAGAAGATCGATAACTTTGATCCCAGTTTCAAAAGTTGTAGGCTTGGTCTCTAAACTAGTGAATAGAGGCGCATCACGGTGAATCGGCAGAGTTTCCTTGGCATCAACCGCGCCGAGTTCATCAATTGGTTCACCCAAGACGTTGAAAATTCGACCTAGTGTGCAGGTTCCCACAGGTACGCTGATTGGGGAGCCAGTGTCTTTGACTTCCATGCCTCTGACCACACCATCAGTCGTGCTCATCGCCACGGCGCGAACTTGGTGATCGCCTAGTAGTTGCTGGACTTCACAGGTAATGTTGATGTCTTGACCTGCGGAGTTTTTACCAAAGATCACAATGGCATTGTAGATTCGAGGCATTTTGCCATTAGGGAAGTCTACATCCACCACTGGTCCAATGACTTGAGAGATATAGCCGATATTTGTTTTTTCTGCGGTAATTGACATGCTCGCTGCTTTCTCCAGCCTTCTTACTTATTAGTGAAATGAATTTATGTTTGAACAGACCTAAACATTGGCTAAGCTTTAGCTTGCCGTTACTTAAGATATCACTGAATGGTGTAACAAATCAGAAGAATCCACCTCCTGATTTGTCTTATGAGACTCGATCCTGACTGACTCGATCCTAGGACATTGCCTGAATCACATAGTCAAAATATGGCTCTGCTGTGTCTGCGTCATCTTTGGTCATCAGAGATAGAGAAGCTTCTTTGAGGCATCGAATCGAATCTGCCATGCCATTTACAGGCACGCCAAGCGAGTTGTACATCTCTCGTGCGCCGATGATGCCGATCGATTCGATTGGATCTATCCCACCTGACAAGACCCCGTAAGTAACTAGGCGGAGATACCAACCATAGTCGCGCAGGCATTGGGCACGCTGTCTCTGACCATAAGCATTACCACCTGGGGCAATGTAGTCGGGATGAACTTTCCATAGTTCGCCACTGGCTTTTTTGACGATCTTATCTTCGCTCTCAGACAGAGTGCTTGCAATTCGGATACGTTGCTCGCCCGTTTGTAAAAAACTTTTAATGTTCTGAAGCTCGTCGATGGTGGGGTAGCGAAGCTCATCGTCGGCTTTAAGTAAAACTTGGCTGACTACACTCATGGTTTTAGTTAATGATGATAGTTAAAATTTTTTCCATAATTAATATAGTTTACAGAGTCGGTGTCGATGTTCTCAAAAAAATGGGTAAATCTTGAGGAATTTTAAGGCTTACTATTATTAATCCTGTGCCAGTATAGATTTGTAGGATTTCTGGTTTTAACCTTGAATTTTCTAAAGTTTTTGTTTTCTGCTAGTTGGTTGGGTTCGATCGCCTTGGCTTCTGGTCAATTGGTTGTCGTCCAACCAGTCCAAGCCCAAAAAACGCCAAATGTCTCGATCGAGGTCGATCGACAGTCTGGCACATGTCCAGATACGGTGGGGCTATGGATTTTGCCGTTAAGTGTGGTGGGGGCGGTTGAATATACCGTAGTGCCAAATATTCTGCCATTCACGGACTCTAGCAAGTTGTCTGGCTTCGATCGAAAGGCGGCTAACTATGAGGCAACGTTAAATTCTCAGTATGCTTCTTGTGTTGGTCAGGCTGAGTCAAGATCCGCCAAAAAGTTCGATCGATTTACTTTTCGATTTGAAGGTGGAAAATTATATTTCAGAGCTGAACTGATCCCCGATGACATTAATAGTGATTTCCCTACTTACACTAGAATTACTTATGCCAGTGTTGTAACCAAACGACCATATCTAATCTGGCGAGAATCTGAACAGCAGCCTTAATCATGATTAATTCAGTCTGGAGCCTAAATCTATGAGTATTTCTAGCGTTCCGCCGATGCGTAGTCAGTCTAGGATCAGATCGATTCCTGTCCGTAAGACTCCTGCGGCAGTTTATGGACAACTACACCAACTGGCAAATGAAAAAGAGAGGCTGCAACAGGAATTCAGACGAATTGGCGATCGACAAGCCCAGATTGTTCTACGTTTAGAGGAACTAGATCGAAGTTTCAGCAAGCTAGAGGCTGAGGCGGCGGATTATGCAATCCAGTCAGCCATGCCCAAGATTGACGACAAACTGATGGAAGCAGCAGTGAAGCGATCGAGCTTAACTGTTAAAGCCCAGAAAGCCAAAAAAACTGGCAGTTTTGACAG
>JARCMB010000083.1 GCA_030248825.1 Pseudanabaenaceae cyanobacterium MP8IB2.15
ATTTCATGTTGCAGGTACAGATTGGATCGATCGATATCAATTTGCTCTAGAGGTCGCTAAGGTTTTCGACTTACCAACAAAAAATATTCAGCCCGTCCTGACTGCCGAACTCGGACAAGCCGCCCGCAGACCACTCAAAGCTGGGATGAAATCCGATCGACTCAACCAAACGATCGATTGGAACTTGCACTCGATCTCTGAAGGGTTAAATATCCTAAAAAGTCACAATAAACCTCAATGAGATTACTATGCACTTCAGATATGCTAGCTTGTTAACGAATATCTAACTTGACTTGGAGTGCCATTATGACAATTTCTGGCGACCACAAGCTAATCTCGACAATTGAATCACCAGACGAGGACTTCGAGCCAATGCCAGAAGGCGATAAACAACGGCGCAATTTAAGCTATACGACTGAAGCGCTGAGGTTATGGTTTGAGCAGCAACCAAATGTTTATGTGTCTGGCAACTTGTTTATCCGCTATGTCGAAGATCGAATCGAGAAAAGGATAGCTCCAGATACGTTTGTTGTATTCGGCATGAGTAACGAAGACCGAGCTAGTTATCGCGTCTGGGAAGAGGGTAACAAGGCTCCAGACTTTGTGCTAGAAGTCACTTCTAAAGGAACCGTGACAAAAGACCGTGAACAAAATCCACTAATTTATCAGGCTTTAGGCGTGAAGGAATATTTTCAGTACGATCCAACAGGTGAGTATTTGAAACCTAATTCATTACAAGGGGTGAGGCTAGAGCAAGGGAAGTATGTAGCAATCTCGACTTCAATGCTGCCCGACAATGTTTTGTCTTTACCTAGTGAAGTGTTAGGTTTAGATTTGCATTTATATCCAGATCGAGGTTTTCGGTTCTACGATCGAGTCTCTAATCAGGTTTTACGTTCTTATGCGGAGGCGGAACGGTCTCGGTTTCAGTCAGAACTGGAGAGATCGTTTGAACAACAAGCAAGGATTGAGGCTGAATCGATCGCCGAACGACAAAAATTAATCGCACAGCAAGAACGTCTTGCCAAACAACAAGCGGAACAGGGACAAAAACAAGCGGAACAAAAAGCCCAACGTCTGGCAAAAAAATTACGATCGATGGGAATTGACCCCGATCGAATATAAGATATCGACTCAACCAAACGATCGATTGGAACTTGCACTCGATTTCTGAGGAGTTAAACAGCTTGAAAACAAACCCCTAACCTTCTCCATTTAGTTTTGCTTCCAGCTCTGCTAGCCGTTTTTCGAGTTTATCGATCGTGCGTTTGATCTCTGGCAGATGCTTTTGGGCGACAATCATCCGCTTCCATTCTCGTTCGGGCACAGGAGGAAAACCCATTACCCTTGCACCTGCCTCGACGTAACTCGTCACGCCTGCTTTGGCTCCGACGATCGCTCGATCGCCAATGTCAGCCCGATCGGCAACACCAACTTGTCCCGCTAAGACAACATGATGCCCCAACTTCGCTCCACCTGCTAAACCGACTTGCGCCACAATCATGCAGTGCGGCGCGATTTGACAACCATGTCCGATTTGTACGAGATTATCAATTTTTGTCCCATATCCAATTGCGGTAATGCCGACAGATGGTCGATCGACCGCACTCAGACAGCCAATTTCGACTCGATCGCCAATCTCGACATGACCTGACTGCGGAATTTTGTACCAATTCCCATCGGGTTGGATCTCATAACCAAAACCATCACTGCCAATCACACTCCCAGGATGGATGATGCAGTCGGCTCCAATCTGACTAAACTCACGGATGGCGCAGTTGGCATGAATCACCGATCGATCACCAATTTTGACATCAGGATAAATCGTCGTATTCGCAAAAATCTGTACCCCATCACCAATCACGGCTCGATCGCCAATCACCACATTTGGCGCAATTGCCACACCTGAACCGAGTTGAACGTCCTGACCCAAAACAGCCGTGGGATGAACTTCTGGAGGTAAAGTTATGGGTTGATAAAACAGATCGATCGAACGGGCAAACAAAAGTCGGGGATTGGAAGTCCGTAAACAAGGAAGTTGACAAGGCGTTGTTCGATCGAGAATTACAGCACTTGCTTGTGTATGTTCGAGTAAATGTAAATATTTTGCCGAACCGAGAAATGTTAGATCTCCTGCTTTTGCCCGATCGATCGACGATATCCCTGTAATCTCTGGATCGCTGCCACTCGCATCTAGATCGCAGTCAGGCAAGCAACTAGCAAGTTGAGAAAGTTTCATAAGTTCCTGCAAAAATATTCTGAAAATACCAGTTTTGTTTTACAGGATAAACCAAGACGATCGAATTCAACCCATCAAGATCACATTACTGATTACATGGATCACACCGTTGTCTGCCTCGATATCGGCGGCTAAAACTGTGGCATTTTTGACTTCAAAGCCATCCGAACAGTCGATCGGGATCGGTGAACCTTCAAGTGATGTCACAAACTTTAACTTTTCTAGGTCAGCTTTTATGAACTTACCCGCCACCACATGAAACGTCAGAATGCGGGCTAATTGCGGAATATTTTGCACTAAAGTTTTGATTGTCCCAGGCGGGAGTTTAGCAAAAGCGTCATCGTTGGGTGCAAACACTGTGAATGGACCAGGGCTTTTCAGCGCGTCAACCAATCCCGCTACCTCGACCGCAGTCACCAAAGTCTTAAAGGCACCCGCACCCACAGCAATATCAACGATGTCTGGCATATTTGGTAATTTTGAAGTTATAACAAAATCCTAAACTAATCACAGTCCCTAAGACATTCTCATTTCTTACTGCTAACATTGGTTTAACTCTTATCTTGTCGATTATTGATATTTTGAACAGTGATGCTCGAAGTTAATCAACAGCAAGCTAATTCAACAGAGTCAAAATTAATCCAAAAATCAGTCAAACCTTCACACCTCTTTCTAATTCTGTTGGACTTTGGAAAAAATTGAAGCAAAAAATGGATGAACGCCCCACAAAGAGAAGAGTAAATATTGGACATCTGAAATCGAAGCACTCGTGATTTAGGAATACTTAAAGAGTAGTATTTGCAAGAATCACAGTAAATCAGACCGCAATTTTAGGTATAGAAGCATGAGATTTGCGTTTTTTTATGACAGCAAGACGAGGACAAAGAGACTGAAATTGACCAAGTTTGCGATCAGAGGAATAACCACGGTTTTTTTTGGGGGGGGGACAGAGGGAGTACCCAACTGAGAAATAATCCGAAACCATTCCTGTTCAACCTTTGAAGGACTAATGCGAACAGAGGCAGGGGGTGTTAAATGTTTCTCTCATGGGCGAGGAAGAGCAACCGCGAGGACCTGAGCTGCCCAAAGTTGGACATAAGTA
>JARCMB010000002.1 GCA_030248825.1 Pseudanabaenaceae cyanobacterium MP8IB2.15
CCCTTACCTTTGGCAAAGATCACCATCTGCGCGGCGAGATAATCAAATATCTTTGTCGGTTCAAATGCTCGTATCATCACCATCACACCAAAAAATAAACTCAGCGTGGCATGGCTTTGTCCGATATATCCCACAGCTTCAGGCAGAGTCATGATGTTGACTACGATCAGGAGCAATGCCCCCAGTAGGGCAGCGATTGTAAGATGCACCCACTCGGTTATGAGCAGAAAAATCACGCCAATAAATGTGCCAACGGCAAAGATAGACTGCCAGTTTTCCATAAGAGATTTTGCGCTTACATCTTTTTCTCGTTAACTATAGCAACTGAGCAGAAGATTCTCTCGATCGCTAATGTTCTGAATGTTCTGAGTGCAGTTCGACAAATAGCTTAATATTAGGGTGGATTAGCCTATATTGAGTTGATGAGTTATTGCCTTAATCCTATTTGCCAAAAGCCTGAAAATCCCGATGCGGCAAACTTCTGTGTGAATTGCGGCTCTAGGTTGGTGTTGAAAGATTTGTACAAGGCGATCGAACCCATTGGTCAAGGTGGATTTGGGCGAACCTTTCGAGCAGTGGATTTGGGCAGATTTGGGCAGCCATGTGTGATTAAGCAATTCTTCCCACCAGCCCAGAACAATCCTGCCGCTCTCCAAAAATCGATCGAACTGTTTAATCGCGAAGCCGAGCAACTAAATGAATTAGGTAAACATCCCCAGATCCCCGAACTGATTGCCTATTTCGAGCAAGATGCTAGTTTATATTTGGTGCAAGAGCTAATTGAGGGACAAAATCTGGCTGAGGAATTAGAAGAGCAGGGAGCTTTTAGTGAGCAAAAGATTAGAGAACTCCTGCTCGATCTCTTGCCTGCGATCCAATTTATTCACGATCGACAAGTTATCCATCGCGATCTTAAACCAGAGAATATTATCCGTCGTCAGGTCGATCGAAGATTGTTTTTAGTGGATTTCGGCGCGGCAAAAGTTGTCACATCCAAGCGAGATTTTGCTAAAACTGGCACTGTAATTGGTAGTGCTGAATATACTGCCCCAGAGCAAACCAGAGGTAAAGCTGTATTTAAAAGTGATATCTATAGTTTGGGCGTTACTTGTATCCATTTACTCACTAACATCTCTCCATTTGAGCTTTATGATGATGTGCATGATGTTTGGATTTGGCAACAGCACTTGCCGATGCCTGTAAGTGGTTCGATCGCTCGGATCATCGATCGAATGTTAGCCAGAGCAATTGTTTCTCGGTTTGATTCGTCGATCGATATCCTTAAAGCTTTAGATCGTCGCGGCACGATCGCATCTGCGGCTCAAGCGGGAGATATTCAGATATCGCTCTCAACCCAAACTGTAGATTACACTTACTTACGCGATCGATTGGCTCTAGGAGACTGGCAAGCCGCAGATCGGGAGACGAATACGCTCATCCTCAAACTCGCGGGTCGGAGCAAAAAAAAAGAGCTGACAGCAACAGATATCAAAAAAGTTTCTTGCGACGATCTAGATACGATCGATCGGCTTTGGATGAACTACAGTAAAGGTCGGTTTGGCTTTAGTGTCCAGAGAACGATTTGGGAAAGCATGGGCGGATTGCTCTATTATGATGCCGAATCCTATTGGAGATTTGCCGACACCTATCTTAAATTTGCGAATCGGGTTGGCTGGCGTACCAGAAAGTCTTGGCTGACTAAATGGGAATGGATTAAATATGGTGATTTCGACTTCTCACTTCAGGCTGCTCAAGGACATTTGCCAGGGATTTGCTACTGGGATGGTTTCGGTATCATGGATAGTCTGTTTTATCGGCTCAAAAGCTGCCATGATTCGTATGATTGAGTTCGGCAATGTAAAAGCAATGATTAATTCTGTAACTCATGCTGTCGGGCGGACAGTGATTAAAGCTCAGCGTATAGCCGAACCAATAGGTGGTGTTATTGAAAAGTCCGCACTGTAATCCTGAACGTCAATGTCGGGAGTCCTTATCTACGAAATACCGTATGGGCGGGGATAGGTTTTGAGTAGATTTGAGCAACGATAGATCTGAAATATCTGTACAACTTCGCCGCCACGCATAATTGGCACATCAGCAAGTTTAGTAATAGATTGGAAATAGCCATCATATTTAGAGAGTGGTTCTTGGAATTGCTCTGAAGTAACATAGAGCGCATCCTTGCCAAGCCATGGAATAGCAGACTCCCAAAAGGCAAAACCACGTAGATCTCGATCGAATGCCGTAATCGGTTTGTGTTCTAAAGGAGCCAAAGCCATCGCTACTTGTCCAGCCAAAAAGAAATTATTGCTAAAAATAAAACTCGATTGTTTGATTGCCGTGTTGAGTAGATCCGAACTCGCCACCCCACGCCGTAATTGTTGGATATCGACTAACTGAGTTGATGGGTCATCTTTCGCTGCCCAAAAGCCGCCTAAGATCGATCGATCTCCACCTTTTTGGACAAGCCCATCCGTAACGTGTAATAGAGCCAAAGTCAGGATCAAGAAGATCGCCATACCCGAACCCCATAGCCAATTGCGGATGCGAATGGGATGCTGGGACTGAACTAGAGACATCTGTTGCCCTAGCAATAAAGTCGCCGTAAAAAATCCTGGCATATGCCAACTTGGCAGGATTTGGCGATATCCTCCCATCAGGGTAAAAGTTAAAAATACAGGCACAGCGATCGATAGAATTAATAGCTGTTTTTGTTGGATTGGCTCTAGTTCCAATTGGTGAATCCTGAATTTACCTGCTTGGAATAATTGGAACGAGGTGCGTAAACTCACCCACCAGAGCGGGAAGCCAAACGTGGGAAACATATATCCCACGCCGACTAAAAATGTTACGAGTAAATCTCCAACTCGATAGCCAGAATTTGGCACGGCACGGGCTGACTGAAATCGAAATGATACCCAATCGTATTGATAATTCCAAATTAGTAGCGGTGAGATCGCGAGTAAAAATAATCCGATCGATCCTAATGTCCAATTCGATCGCCACACAGATCGATGTCTAGGACTAAGCGTACAAAAAATGATTAATCCAAACCCCAACAAAAAACCGTGATATTTGCCCATACAGGCTAGCCCCACGAGCAGACCGAGGATCGCCAGTCGAAAAGTTGGTTTATAGGGAGTCTGATGATTTTCAGAGAGTTGTTCGCGATCGCTTGGAAAGAACTCATGCGCTGCCACACACAAACTCGCTGTCCAGAAAAATATTAGAGGGCTGTCGGGTAAAGTCAGGATACCGAAACCAATTTGAAAGAAAGGAATCGTTGTCACGATCGCCAGACTGAGAGTTGCAACTTTAGTCGTGAACAATCTCGCACTGGTGAGATAGAACAAAAACAGCGTACCAGTGTAGAGAATTACCGTGCCTAAACGAATTGTCAGTTGAGACACCTCTCCACCTGTGAGCCAGATGCCAAAACCTGTTACTAGAGAGACTAGCGGCGGATGATCGAAGTAACTCCAATTGGGATAGAGCGTGTAGAGGTAGTAGTAAGTCTCGTCATAGCCAGGTTGGAGGAAAGTCGCGATCGATAATCTAAACAAAAATCCCCATACCAGAATCGCCACTGCCCACTTGCTGATTTTCACCATTTTAATTTTTATTGGATTAATTCTGAGATTTCTTTCAGTACATCTGTCAGTGATGGTACATTTGAAGCCACGACATTATCTTCACTACCCAGATGTTTGTGATGGGGATAGGTCGGCAAGTTTAATTTTTGATGGTGTTCAGTGTTGTCATAGCGAAAAATCAGGTTGTTTGAGGTATCCATATATTGATAGGAATACATATTACGTTCGATCGCGACTCTAACATCCACAAATTCGCGCAAATGTAAAATCGAACTATCCGTGAAATAAAGATCGCCACGGATAAACCCTCTACTAACACTTCGGGGTATATAGCTAACTTGTGATGACTGTAGATTCTGACAATTATCAATCACATCTCGAATTTGTTGAAAATAATCTTCAATCAACAAATTCTAGTCCTCTCAATACATTTAGATCCTTTAGCAATCCTTTGAGCATTCCAGACTCGCCAATCCATTCGTCAAAATCGAAAGAATGCTGAAATTCGTCGTTGCTGTAGCGTTCCAAGAACTCTCCTGTGGACATTTGATATTTTTCTTCAAATTCTTGGATGCGATCTTGGGTGATTTTGATACCTTTGTCGATCGATCGCAATCTCTCGGCAATCATGCTTTCAATTAATGGTCTTAAAGTATCAGGATATTTTGAAGTTAGTTCTACCATATCTTTCCTCTTCGTATTTTGAATCATTGTAATTCTCTTAACTTGCTGATTTTCATGAATGTGATTGGTATGAGTTAATTCTGGGTTAGCATATTTTACTGTAGCGATAAAGTGTCAAAATTAAGCGATCTGGCTATATTTCTGCGAATGCTCTTTAAGACAGGAAAAATATGAAATTTGGGGTTGTGGTATTTCCAGGATCAAATTGCGATCGCGATATCGTCACAGTCACCAGTGGGATTTTGCAGCAGCCGACGCGCACGATCTGGCATCAAGAAACCGACATCAGCGATATTGATGCGATCGTGATTCCAGGCGGATTTAGTTATGGTGATTACCTGCGATGTGGGGCGATCGCGCGATTTGCGCCTGTGATGCAAGCAGTCAAAGCCCATGCTGCTCAAGGTAAATACGTTTTAGGTGTGTGTAATGGCTTCCAAATTCTCACCGAAGCGGGATTATTGCCAGGCGCATTAGTCCGTAATCGAGATTTGCATTTTATTTGCGATCGAGTTGGCTTGCGCGTCGAACGTCACGATCTGGTATGGAC
>JARCMB010000440.1 GCA_030248825.1 Pseudanabaenaceae cyanobacterium MP8IB2.15
CATTAGTGATTTAGAAAATATTGATTTTGTTGCCTATCTTTTTAGCCTAGTCAGGAATCTGGAAACCTCCTACATGATAGATTCAAAAACCATATCCCTAAATATTCAAGCCCCGCCGATTCATCTGGATATCGACACCGCGATTTATTGTGGGCTGGTTGTCAACGAGTTAGTATCGAACGCATATAAGTACGCCTTTCCCGATCGGATGAGTGGTGAAATTTGCATTGAATTTCAATCGCCCAGTCCCGACAATTTTGTGTTAATTGTCAGTGATAATGGTGTTGGAGTCACAGAACTAATCGATCTTGCAAATTCACAGGGACTAGGTTTACAGTTGGTTCACTCTCTGGTCACCCAACAACTCAATGGTACTGTGGTAGTAGCTGATAATGATGGGGGAATGAGGTTCAGAGTTGAATTTAGCAAACAATCTCAAGATCGAGATTTGTAAGAAACTAGATTCAGCAACTTAGAAGAGGTAGTGGATGCAATCAACAAAAGTTCTGATAGTTGAAGATGAATGGATCGTCTCTAGAGTAATCTCCGAAGAATTAGCACTTTTGGGCTATATTGTCACAGGCATAGCTACATCAGATGTTGCCGCCCTCGCAAGCGTTCGAGATCAGAAGCCAGACATCGTGTTAGTAGATATTGTGCTGAAAGGCTCGAAATCAGATGGTGTATCCCTAGCTGCGACTTTACGACAAGAATTTCAACTACCAGTAATTTTCATCACAGCTCATACTGATGACGCGACTTTAGAGCGGGCAAAAAATACAGAACCATTTGGTTATCTGGTAAAACCTTTTAACGAAAGAGACTTGCGGGTTGCACTTGAAACCGCCCTCTACAAACACAAGATGGAGCAACAACTCGCAGAAAGCGAAGCCTTCCTCTCGGCCATCTTACGATCGACCAGTGATGCCATAATTGCGACGGATAGCATCACAAAAGTCACATATATGAATCCAGCCGCCGAAAAACTAACAGGTTGGAACAAAGCCGAGGCTCTGGGACAGGAAATCACCTCGCTAATTCAATTCGAGCATGAACAGAGTGGAGAAAGCGTAGAGAACCCTGTTTCTGTGGTACTTCGATCGGGACAGGTTGCTTATTTGTGTAGTTCTACGGTTCTAGTGGATAAAGTCGGTTTGAAGAAACCAGTGGGTGATAGCGCATCTCCTCTAAGCAAAACCCCAGAAGCCATCGACGGTGTGGTGTTAGTGATCTCGGATATCAGCGATCGACGCAAAGCTGAAACCCTGACTGTAGAAAGAAATGCGATCCAGCAAGCTTTAGCACAAGAGATGGCAACTAGCGCGCTCAAGTCTCAGTTCATGGCAATGCTATCCCATGAGGTGCGAACTCCCTTGACTAATATTTTATTTTCCGCCGAATTTCTCGGACGAAATGACATCTCAAGTGAGAAAAAGCTTCAACGACTAGAGAAAATTAGGCAGTCAGTCGCAAAGATGACAAGTATGTTGGAAGACATTCTCACTTTAGGAAAACTTGAAATTGGCAACCTGAAGTGTAATCCTACGCTGTTAAATCTCGAAAGTTTTTGTCGCGATCTCATAGAAGAAACCAGCGATCGCCAAATTCAAACGTCTCCCGATGTCGAGCAACCAGTTCTAGTGTTTGACTTTCATGGATGTCAAGAAGCACGTCTCGATCCCAAACTGCTGCAACATATCCTCTCAAATCTCCTCTCAAATGCGGTGAAGTATTCTCCACACGGTGGGAAGATTCACTTGGAAGTGACCTGCGAGCCTCAAGAATCAACAGCCACGACATCATGTGTGACTTTCCGCGTCAGCGATCGGGGAATCGGCATTCCCGCAAACGAGCTAGATACGATGTTCGATCTGTTCCAGCGTGCCACTAATACCAAAAAAATTGCTGGGAGTGGCTTGGGATTAGCGATCTGCAAACGGGCTGTGGACATTCACGGTGGACAAATTACCGTAGAGAGTCAAGTTGACGTGGGAACGACCTTCACTGTGACGATCGATTGTCAATAATTACTGCCTCGTCCACGGATTTGGTCGATAAAAAATTCTTCGAGCGTTTGTCTTGACAAATTCATGTCAGTGAGACTAGCCCCAATTTCGCTCAAAAATGAGAGGAACTTACTTGAGTCGTCTTCTAGCTGACCATGCCAGCTTCCACCTTGAAATTCCAGAGGTTTCAGCCATTTTTCCAATTGCTCGACCGTACCACCATGTCCTCTCACCTGAAAAGTTTGGCTTGTACCTAAAAGTTCATCTAGGGAGCCAGAACAAATCAACTCACCCTTATTTAGAATCCCGATTCGATCGCAAATAATCTCGACATCCGACAAAATATGGGTGTTAAAAAACACCGTTTTACCCTGCTTTTTCAGCATCAGAATGATTTCGCGAATCTGGTATCGACCGACAGGATCGAGTCCTGACATTGGTTCATCCAGAAAAACTAATTCTGGCTCATTCAGCAAAGCCTGTGCTAAACCCACTCGTTGCGTCATGCCCTTGGAATATTGCCGAATTTGCTTTTTGCGGGCGGCTGATTGCGATAAACCAACTAAATCTAATAATTCTGCAATCCGTTGCCGTCGAATCGATGGCGGAATCCCAAATATGCCGCCGATAAATTCGAGAAACTCCCAACCTGTGAGGTAGTCGTAGAAATAAGCATTTTCAGGTAAATAGCCGATCCGTTGCTTGACACTTCGATCGCCTAAGTTCACTCCCAGCAACTTGCCTGTCCCAGATGAAGGCTGCACTATTCCCAGCAGCAGTTTGAATAATGTGGTTTTCCCCGCACCATTTGGGCCGAGCAAGCCAAATGTCTGTCCACGCGGCACAGTCAACGAACAATCGATTAATGAACTGACTTTTTGATTCATCCAAAAACCAGTCCGATAGGTTTTAGTCAACTTGTCGGCATAGATTGCTGAAGTTTGGATGCTATTTTCAGAATCGGAGATCGTCAAAGCTTCAGTAGTCATAGAGTGAGTAAGCGGATTCCTGCGTAAAACTAGATTCGATCGATTCGGGTAGATATATAATTTTAACCCGCCCAAATTACTCTCGGCTCACAGCCTCAATCCAGCGATCTCGTCTCGATCTCCATTTGTTCTCAACCGCTTCCCACTTGATATTGGTTTCTAGCTCTGCAAGTAGCTTTGCCAGTCGTCTTGGACTTTTTGCTGATTCACAGTCTTGCACCCAACTGTCGCGTCTCGATCTCCATCTTTTATCTACCGCTTCCCACTTGATATTGCTTTCCAGTTCAGCCAGCAATTCCGCTACGCCAGCCGAGTCAGATGCAGATCGCACCTCTTGAATCCAGCCTTCACGTCGGTTGCTCCATTTTTGTTCGACGGCTGACCATTTGATGTTTGTTTCTAGTTCTACCAGTAAGTCACCCAATCGAAAAACCCTAGCTTGAGCGATTAGTTCACCCGATTTAGGCTCTGTAATAGCAAGATTCTCTGTAGTTAGATTCGCATAACTAGCTGGAGTCATTAATATGCTTAAAGCAGCGATCACAGACATAGTGCCGTTCATTGTTTATGCTTAATATTTTTATATGAAACTATCACATTCTGCTCGAGGTTCGATATAACTTTTGTCGAAATTATTATAACGAAATCTTAATTAAATGCTTGTGCTGTGAGGGGATCAAATTGACACAGGTTAATCTAGTTGAGAACTTCAAGAAGAATTCAATCTGCGCTTATGTCGGACACAAAACAAAGCTTCGGTCTGATCGGTCTTGCGGTCATGGGTGAAAACCTAGCATTGAATATTGAGCGTAATGGTTTCCCCATTGCCGTTTACAACCGCACCCGTGCTGTAACGGATAAATTCATGGCGACTCGTGCGGCTGGCAAAAACTTTAAAGCGGCCTTCACTCTCCCCGAATTAGTTGCTGCGCTTGAACGTCCCCGCAAAGTAATGATTATGGTCAAGGCAGGTATTCCTGTTGATGCCGTGATTAGTGAACTCAAGACTCTTCTAGAGCCTGGAGACATTATTATCGATGGCGGAAATTCCCACTTCCCTGACACCGACCGCCGCACCATTGAACTAGAAAAAGCTGATCTGCAATTTATCGGTATGGGCGTAAGTGGTGGTGAAGAAGGGGCCTTAAATGGGCCGAGTCTGATGCCAGGTGGTCAGAGAACTGCCTATGCAGAAATTGAGTCGATTGTCACCAAAATTGCGGCTCAAGTTGATGATGGGCCATGCGTTACCTATATCGGTTCGGGTAGTGCTGGTCACTACGTCAAAATGGTACACAACGGGATCGAATACGGCGACATGCAGTTGATTGCCGAAGCCTATGACCTACTCAAAACTGGCTTAGGGATGAATGGAGCCGAACTACACGAGACCTTTACAGCTTGGAATACCACCGAGCTAGAGTCATTTTTGATCGAGATTACGGCAAATATATTCACGAAGTTAGATGATGATGGCACGCCTTTAGTAGAAAAAATTCTTGATGCCGCAGGACAAAAAGGGACTGGCAAATGGACAGTCGAAAGTGCTTTTGACTTGGGGGTGGCAATCCCGACGATGATCTCGGCAGTGACGGCACGGGTGATGTCTTCGTACAAAGAAGAACGTGTCGCGGCATCTCAAGTTCTGATTAGCTATACCAATGGCAAATATGAAGGCGATCGACAAGAATTTATTAATGCTGTGCGTGATGCGCTCTACTGCTCCAAAATCTGCTCCTATGCTCAGGGCATGGCACTGTTGGGCAAAGCCTCAAAAGAATATAGCTATGGCTTAGACTTGGGCGAAATCGCGCGGATCTGGAAAGGTGGCTGTATTATTCGGGCTGGATTTTTGGATAAGATCAAAAATGCCTACCGCCGCAATGCCGAGTTACCAAACTTGCTAGTCGATCATGACTTCAAGCAAACGATTCTCTCTAAAGAGTCCTCATGGCGACTGGTCGTGCAATCTGCGGCAAAACTCGGCATTCCAATCCCTGCTTTTAGTTCCTCGCTAGACTATTTCGATAGCTACCGCCGCGATCGATTGCCACAAAACCTGACTCAAGCCCAACGCGACTATTTTGGGGCACACACTTACGAGCGTGTAGACAAACCGCGTGGCGAGTTCACTCACACAGAATGGTTCTAGCCTTCTCACTGGTAAATTGCTAAGCGGGTATACATGCCCGCTTTTTTATTACTACGATAAGAGAGCGATCGCATATATTAAAAATAAAATGCAATGACAAGTACACCCAGA
>JARCMB010000008.1 GCA_030248825.1 Pseudanabaenaceae cyanobacterium MP8IB2.15
CTGACATTTGACAAACTATGGCTCGCCAACCAACCCGTCGTACAGGAGTGCGTAAGCAAAAGCGAAACGTACCCAATGGAATTGCCTACGTGCAGTCCACTTTTAACAACACCATCATTACTATTGCTGATACTGCTGGCGATGTAATTTCGTGGGCTTCTGCTGGTTCTAGCGGCTTCAAAGGCGCGAAGAAAGGCACTCCATTTGCAGCCCAAACAGCAGCAGAAGGAGCAGCTCGTCGGGCAATGGAGCAAGGTATGCGCCAAGTAGAAGTCATGGTCACAGGCCCTGGCTCTGGGCGTGAAACAGCCGTTAGAGCATTGCAAGCCGCAGGATTGGAAATCACCCTAATTCGCGATATTACACCCATTCCTCACAACGGTTGCCGTCCACCGAAGCGTCGTCGGGTCTAAGGTCGTCGCGTCTAGACTTTAATAACTAACTTTTTAGATGGGCTTGCCAATGTCAAGCAATTGGCAAGTTAGTGGCAAGCTAATTTATCTTTTTACCTCTCGCAGAAGACTACATCGGTACTCAACATGGCCCATTTTCAGGTTGAATGCATTGAATCCTATACGGATAAAACTAATACTCAGTACAGCAAGTTTGTACTGGAGGCCTTAGAGCGAGGTCAGGGCACAACAGTAGGTAATGCGTTGCGGCGTGTTCTGATGTCCAATCTCGAAGGTGCAGCTGTTACTGCTGTTCGCGTCGCTAGCGTTAACCACGAGTTTGCGACGATCCCAGGCGTACGTGAAGATGTCCTCGATCTACTTCTCAATATGAAGCAGATTGTCCTGAAATCCTACAGTTCTGAACCGCAAATTGGTCGCCTCGCGGCTCGAGGTCCTGGCACTGTAACAGCAGGTGATTTCATTCTGCCATCGGATGTTGAGGTGATCAATTCCGATCAGTATGTTGCGACTTTGTGTGAAGGCGCAACGCTGGAAATGGAATTTAAGGTTGAGATTGGTAAAGGCTATCGAGCGGTTGACCGCAGCAAAGATGAGATCTCATCGATCGACTTTCTCCAAATCGACGCTATTTTCATGCCTGTTCACAAGGTGAAGTACTGGGTAGAAGATGTTCGGGTCGGCACTGGTCCAATTAAGGAACGTCTGATCATTGAAATCACCACTAATGGTAGCTTTACGCCACAAGAAGCTCTGAGTCAGGCAGCAAATCTCTTGGTCGGCTTGTTTGTGCCCTTGCAAGAAATTACGCTTGTGCCTCCGAAGGAACTGCGTCAAGACGATGAGGATGAAACCAAGCAAATTCATATTGAGGAGTTGCAGCTTTCTGTAAGAGCTTACAACTGTCTCAAGCGTGCTCAAATCAACACAGTGGCAGACTTACTGGTTTACACCCAGGAAGATCTACTGGAAATCAAAAACTTTGGGCAAAAGTCGGCTGAAGAAGTAATTGAAGCCCTCAAGGCTCATTTAGGTTTGACCTTGCCTGAGGAAAAAGCCCCTAAAGCCAGTTAGAAGCTAGTTAGAGGTCTAGAAGCTGGTTTAGCTCCTAGCCTACTTTGGTTTCTAGTCCCCTTCCTATCCCTAATCTCTTTTAGAATTTTTAGAAAACTATGCGTCACCGTTGTCGTACTCCTCAACTTAGTAAGCCTGCCGATCAGCGCAAAGCTTTACTGCGTTCGTTAACTACCGAACTACTGCGTAGAGGTGAAATTAAAACCACTAAAGTAAGAGCGCAAGCTATTCGCTCCACTACGGATAAAATCATCGGCCTCGCCAAAGATGGTACGTTGCACGCTCGTCGCCAAGCGATGGGTTATATATTTGACAAGCAATTGGTTCACGCTTTGTTTGAGCAAGTACCTGCTCGTTATGGCGAACGCGATGGTGGCTACACGCGGATTATTCGGACAGTAGCACGTCGCGGTGACAATGCTGAGATGGCAATTATTCAACTGGTGTAGGGCTAGAAATGCTTGCTGATATTGATGTTAATCCTATGCGTCGAGTTGCTCTGGTGATCCAATACCTGGGTACTCGATTTTATGGTTGGCAACGACAAGTCAAGCATCAGAGCGTACAACAGACAATTGAAGACATTCTCAATCACCTCTGTGGACACAAGATCGTCCTGCATGGTGCTGGTCGGACTGATACAGGTGTTCATGCGGCAGCACAGGTAGCTCATTTTGAGACTAATAGCCCGATCCCACCTGATAAGTGGTCAAAGGTACTCAATGCTCACCTGCCCAAAGACATCTTGATTCGGGAATCGGTGTTAGTTCCGCATGAATGGCACGCTAGATTTTCGGCAACATGGCGGCGGTATCGTTATGCCATATTTACTGAGGCAGTGCCTAATTTGTTTGTGCGTGACTTTAGCTGGCATTACTACTTCGATCGACTGGATGAGTCATTGATTCAAGCAGCTTTAGCTCCTCTGCTGGGTAAACAAAATCTGGCGGCATTGCAAAGAGCAGGTTCTAAACGGGCACATGCTTGGTTGACTGTCCAAGAAGCGATCTGCTGGCGAGATCGCGACTTTGTCTATGTGGAAATGCAAGCTAGCGGCTTTCTCTACGGCATGATGCGTTTACTCGTGGGTTTGCTGGTGGAGGTGGGTCGATCGCGTCTTTCCGTGCAAGAGTTCACCGATATCTGGCAACACCAACGCCGTGAGGATGTCAGATATGCTGCTCCACCTCAGGGATTATGCCTGTTGGGGATCGGCTACGATCGAACTCCCTTTAAATCATCAGCTCCCGAAAAGGTGCCAAAAAGTT
The DNA here is from genome assembly GCA_030248825.1 of Pseudanabaenaceae cyanobacterium MP8IB2.15. Classification (GTDB taxonomy): domain Bacteria; phylum Cyanobacteriota; class Cyanobacteriia; order Pseudanabaenales; family Pseudanabaenaceae; genus JARCMB01. Next base: position 2,756 of record JARCMB010000008.1, read on the forward strand.
TTCTCTTTCCCGCCTGATCGATCCCTGTTTATCCGCAAAGATCGATCGCTCATTCTTTCATATACTCCTAGTTCAGTAATTGCCATGACGACTTCAACTCTTCTCAATCAAAATCGGACTTTTCTACCTAGAGAAAGCGATCGCAAGTGGTTTGTGATCGATGCCGAAGGTCAACGTTTAGGTAGACTAGCCGTCACGATCGCCAACATCTTGCGTGGTAAGGTGAAGCCCACCTACACACCTCACCTTGACACTGGTGACTTTGTAATCGTGATCAATGCTGAAAAAATCGCAGTCACGGGTAGAAAAAGCAGCCAAAAGCTATATAGACGGCACTCTGGTCGTCCAGGCGGAATGAAGGTGGAAACTTTTGATAAACTGATCAAGCGCGTTCCCGAAAGAATTCTCGAACATGCAGTCAAGGGAATGTTGCCAAAAAATACACTCGGTCGCCAACTGTTCACAAAGCTCAATGTTTATGCGGGACCAAATCATCCCCATGCTGCCCAACAGCCTGAAACCCTCGCGATCAAAACTATTCCAGGAGAATTTTAGAAAATGCAAGCTACCGATCAATCTACTCGTGTGATGTATCGCGGCACAGGTCGTCGTAAAACTGCTGTCGCTAGAGTTCGTCTTGTGCCTGGCAATGGCAGTATTGTAATCAATGGCAAACCTGGCGATCTTTACCTGCAATTTAATCCCAGTTACCTTGCTGGAGTCAAAGCCCCATTGGAGACTCTGGGTCTGGAAAATGAGTACGACATTCTGGTCAACGCTCATGGTGGCGGCGTGACAGGACAAGCTGACGCGATCAGATTAGGTGTGGCTCGTGCTCTTTGTGAACTAGCTCCCGAAAACCGTAAGCCTTTGAAAGTAGAAGGTTACCTCACCCGCGATCCCCGTTCTAAGGAGCGCAAAAAATACGGCTTACGCAAAGCACGGAAAGCACCTCAGTTCTCCAAGCGTTAATCCGAAATTTCTCATACTGTTTTGTTTAAAACCTGCACTAGCAGGTTTTTTGTTTTGGATCTTGTTCGATCGGACTTTGCTAAACTTCAGGAAAGAATAGAGAAAATTTCCCGCAGGAGTTAGTACTGATGCAAGAACCTTCACTTTCCAGCCAACAAGCAATGGTTGTCGCCCAGGATGTTCACAAGTGGTATGGCAATTTTCATGTTTTGAAAGGGGTGAGTTTGACGGTTTATAAAGGTGAAGTATTGGTAATCATGGGGCCATCGGGATCGGGGAAATCAACTTTTGCGCGGACTTTTAATGCGCTGGAAGAATATCAAAAGGGACGGATTGAAATCGATGGGATCGAGCTATCGAGCAGCAAGCGAAATATTGATGCGATCCGTAGGGAAGTGGGTATGGTGTTTCAGCAATTTAATCTGTTTCCTCACTTAACCGTCTTGCAAAATGTGACGCTCGCGCCGATCTGGGTGCGACGATGGGCAAAACCGAAAGCAGAGGAAGTAGCGTTGCAGTTATTGGAAAGGGTAGGAATTCTAGCCCAAGCTGCCAAATATCCTGGGCAGTTATCGGGTGGGCAACAGCAACGGGTGGCAATTGCTAGAGCCTTAGCCATGCAACCAAAAATCATGCTATTCGACGAACCAACTTCGGCACTGGACCCTGAAATGGTGCGAGAAGTATTAGATGTGATGCGATCTCTGGCTGATTCAGGCATGACGATGGTGGTGGTGACGCATGAAGTTGGGTTTGCGCGTGAGGTCGCCGATCGAATTGTGCTGATGGATGAAGGCGTGATCGTGGAATCAGCCACACCTGAAGAATTTTTCCTCCACCCCAAAGAAGAAAGAACCCAGAAGTTCCTCTCCCAGATTTTGTAGAGAAGCCGACGGA
>JARCMB010000441.1 GCA_030248825.1 Pseudanabaenaceae cyanobacterium MP8IB2.15
AATCGATCGGGCTGCTGTAAGAATCCATTAACACTAACCAGAATGCATCGATCGGGGTGGGCGTTATAAAACTTGAGTAAATGCCGATTGTAAAAAGCCCAAATCCTCACGGCGTAGTCGGGATATTGCGAGAAGATCGGACTATGTAAGCGTAAAACAGAATCAGCTACATCCCACGGAAAGCGATAGACCAAGATATAACGGGCATCGGGCAATAACTGATGCCAAAAATCGAGCAGCAGCGATGTGCGCGGATCTTTCCAGCCCCAAATGGCATGACATTCTGAGCGCGATTTCAGGATGTTTCGAGCTTCCGCGATCGATCGAGCCAACTTTATTGGATCTAGAGATAAGTCTAAATGTTCGCTCTCAGTCCAGCCCCAATCTGCCCAGCCATGCTCACTAGGATTGCAGCACTCTTGCAGAATCGAACGCTGAAATTCCAAAAAATCGACATCCTCGAAATAGCCTCTTTGATTCCGTTCATCTGCTGCAAATAAATCAGTGCCGACATCCACACCCACAGCCTGAAAGAAAGAAGCCATCAGAGATGTCCCCGATCGATGCATTCCCGTCACAATTAGCGGAAAAACTGGGCTAGATCGATTTGATTTAGTTGACTCGGTAGTTGTATCACTATTGGACATTACTGAGAAACGGTGGCGACGGCTTTAACAAGCTCATTATTGACATAGCTATAGTCAATATCGACAGGGACGGCGAGTAGACCATAGGATGAGAGCGAACCGATCACGGTCAATGGCAACATATCACGTCGTCGATCGCGTGCCACGATATGCTGATCTTCCAACATCTCTGAAACCCCGACCGAGATTGTGTAGTTGCCTGGAGTCAGATAACAATTCCAGCTAAACTCGACCGTAAGTACACTACCTGCGGCGATCGAAGGCAAGCTTTTTTGCGAACCAAACGTACTGTTACCAATCACAGCAATGCCGTTCAGGGTTTTGATTTTAAACCCAGAGATCGGTCGATCGACATCTTCGTGAAACTCGATCGTAGAACTAACCGTAACTCTTTCACCACAACGTACAGTCTGGGAGATTTTGCCAGAGGAATCATGGATTTCCGCCGCGATAATTTCGGCCCCACCAACGCCAATGCGGGACTCACCGACCGAGTTTCCCGATGTCGCAGTTTTGACTTCATGCCGAAATTTGCCCGAAGTATCGTAATTGTCAGCTTCGCGCTGCACCATCAACGTGTTATACGCCAAAACAACAGGATGAGGCTTGTCTTCGCAGATAATCGTGTGGTCATCGATAATGATCGCTCGATCGCATAGGTTTAAAATGCTGTTCAGATCGTGTGAAACAAACAAAATCGTCACGCCAGCATGAGATAACTCTTCGATTTTGTTAAAACATTTACGCTGGAACAGAATATCACCGACGGCGAGAGCTTCATCGACAATCAAAATCTCTGGCTCCACATTCACCGCCACTGCAAAGGCAAGCCTGACGAACATGCCACTGGAATAGGTTCTGACTGGCTGATCGATGAAGTCGCCAATATTCGCAAAGGTTTCGATCGACTCAAATTTCGACTCAATTTCGGCTTGCGTCAGACCGAGTAAACGACCGTTAAAAAATACGTTCTGCCTGCCCGTAAACTCAGGATTAAAGCCACTACCAAGCTCTAACAGGGCTGATACTCGCCCACTGACTTTAACCTCGCCTGTGGTCGGAGTCAGAGTTCCTGCAATAATTTGCAGCAACGTACTTTTCCCAGAACCATTCTGACCGATAATTCCCAGTGTTTGTCCTTTAGGAATTTCCAGATCGATATCTTTGAGTGCCCAAAAGTCATCTGACCTGCCCTTACCAGGCAACACAATCTCTTTTAGTCGATCGACAGGATGAGCATAACGTTTAAAACACTTAGAGACATTTTGGAGACTAACCGCAACTTCACTCACACTCATTACTCACTTAGGATTTTCTATTTTGAATAATCAAAAATCTGCCTCAGAATAACAGAAATTACTGGAATTATCGATTCATAAAAATGCAGAACCGATCAGCAGTTCAGATCTACAAGACATCAGCAAACGTTGGCTGGAGATGCTTGTAAGACTTCAAGCCAACCACAAAAATCAGCAGTGAAATTACAGTAGCAATGCCCCATTCTTGCCAGTGTTGAACCTGTCCAACTAGGATTAAATCACGGTAGACTTCCGCGATCGCCGCCATTGGATTCAACCAAAACACCCATTTTTGCCAAGCTTCAGGGATCACCTTGGCGGGGTAAACAATCGGTGTGAGGTAAAACCACAGGTTAATCACCACAGCTACAGTTTGGGGGATATCACGTAGAAATACAGTTAAGCCTGCTACCAGATAGCCCAAACCGATTGTCAAGACCAGTTGGGTAAAAAAGACGAATGGGAGCAGCCATAATGTTCCATGCAACACTTGCGTCGATAAACCCACAATCACAATCAACGCCATCATCCCCATCGTGCTCTCGATAAAAGCCGAGAGAATCGGCACTAACGGCAATAACTCCAAGGGAAATACCACTTTTTTGACCAAATTGGGCTGAACAATCACGGCACTGGCAGATTGGAGCCAACCTGTCGTAAAAGCGATCCATGGCACTAAGCCTGCGAATAGCCACAGCCCAAACGTCAGATTATTCTCTGGCAAACCTTTTAAGCTGAGTTTGACTTGCAAGATCACCGAAAAAACGTAGGTGTAGATTAGCAACTGGGAAAGTTGGTTGATTAATGGCCAGAAATTCCCCAACACCGAACCTTTGTATTTGACATCAAGATCTCGTCGTACCAGTGTCAGTAGTAGATCTAGCTTCGTGAGCGTGTCGGCAGGCAAAGCGTGCAGAAGTTTAGAAATGCTGTTTTTGACTTTAGCTCCAAGCCGCCGCGCCAACCCCATTATCATTCGCGTGAATTATTATGTATTGCTAGTAACCATATCATTTCGCTTGTTGCCCATTTATCTGGTGTCATCTATGGCTTTGTTTCCGCGTCGAGCTAAGGCAGTAATTTTGATGTCGATCGTGATTATTGCCACGATCCTGTCGCCGTCTTTCTTTACCCCC
>JARCMB010000442.1 GCA_030248825.1 Pseudanabaenaceae cyanobacterium MP8IB2.15
CTCCGCCAATTCATTAGCACTTGATTTCCTCCCATATCTTCACCGACATAGGAACCATCATTAGATTTAAGATGTGGTAATTCCACTTTACCGAAACGAGCTGCATTCTTGTCGAGAATTCCGTTACCAGATTCAATTCCTTCAGCTTTGAGATAAAGTTCGCTTAACAGGAATGAGAGCGAAAACTTGTAGTCACGATCGAACCGTTGCTTTAACCGAAAGCTTGAGAGCAGACTGCGGCGAACATTGCCATCTCGATCGACTACAACATCAGCAAACCCAACCTGTTCATTTGGTAGTTCTGGTGGCGGATCGACAATAGTATTCTGAGGATCGGGCAGCACCGACTTTTCGATCCCGATTAGGTTTTTAATGCTTTTAAAAGCACGGGCTAATTCAGTGCGATCGATATCGGTCGGCAACAAATCACGGAAAATATCTAAACCGATCGCTCTGGGCTTGTAACTCGCTAGCTTATTCAGTAAACCTACCAACTCTCGATCTGGGATAGGGTAGCCCACCGCCCGCAGATCGTCTTCATTGATGCCGATAATCGTGATTCGATCGTCTATTGGCTCGATCGGTCGCCAGCGTAAAAATCGATCGTAAGCCCCCCATTCAAGTGGTTGCATCGCACCTGTCAACCGCACCAAAATCACCAGTGCCACGACAACTGTGCCTGGAATCGCATTTTGCTGCCAGAGTCTAACGCCGCGCTTAATTTTACGAAAGATATTAGCTTTCACAACAAGCTGCCAGAAATAATTTAGCTTTAGTTATTAAAGTTTAAACTCCCCAGGCAAGATTCGAACTTGCGACCAATCGATTAACAGTCGATCGCTCTACCACTGAGCTACTGAGGATTAAATTTTGACCTTATGAATAATACACCATTTACTGTCAATGTTAAACCTAAATCATCTATTAATTTTATTCATAGAAACCATGATCGCGATGTTTTGATTGTCTGAGCCAACTGGAATAGAGTTGAAAACATAGTTTATCGGTAAAACACTTCTATGAAAAACACGATGAAGTGGCTAGAAACCCAAGAGCCAGAAGCCCAAAAGCTAGAAGGGATCGTTAATCACTCTCAAAGTCTTGAGCTAATTGGATCGATCGTTGAATCTCTGCATCAAGCATGGCAATATCTCACTAATTTCCTTGCCCATAGCCTGATTGAGAGCGGCGAATTCAAGGTATGGCAAGAAACCGATGCTGCTGGAAATATCTGCTGGTATGCCCACGACCCAATCACAGGGGAATCGGCTAGCCGCACCTCAAGTGCTGACATCTTGGACTGGATCGAGCAACGCTAATCGGGGTCAAGCGATCTGTTAGCTGTATATAAATCTCTTTTTGAATTAGATTAAACTACCTCGGCGAGTAAGGCTTCTCCCATAGCTTTACAGCCGAGCTTTTGACAACCTGCTGCCATGATGTCGCCTGTGCGTTTACCCGAATCCAATACGCGCAAAACTGCTGCTTCAATATGATCTGCCGCCGCCGATTCATTCAGAGCGTAACGTAACATCATTGCTGCACTCAGAACTTGAGCCAGAGGATTAGCAAGGTCTTTACCCGCAATGTCAGGCGCAGAGCCATGCACAGGTTCAAATACACCTGGCGTACCTGGTTCTCCTAAACTGGCGGAGGGCAACATGCCAATGCTACCTGTGAGCATCGCCGCCGCATCAGACAGAATATCGCCAAATAGATTACCTGTGACGATTGTGTCGAACTGCTTCGGCCAGCGTAAAAGCTGCATCGCGGCATTATCGACATACATATGAGAGAGCTTGACATCAGGATACTCGGACGCTAAATGGATGATTCGATCGCGCCACAGTTGCGATACTTCCAATACATTCGCTTTATCTACAGAGCAGAGCACGCCCTGACGCTTTTGAGCAGCTTCAAATGCCACACGCCCAATTCGATCGATCTCTGGTTCGGTATATGCCATCGTATTCACACCGCGTCGCACCCCATGCTCATCCGTAAAAATCCCTTTGGGCTTACTGAAATAAATTCCACCCGTAAGCTCGCGCACAACGAGGATATCCACTCCTTCCACGACTTCACGTTTAAGTGAGGAAGCATCAATCAGTTGTGGTAATACTTTCGCAGGACGTAAATTCGCAAACAATCCCAAACCGCCACGCAGTCCGAGCAAAGCTTGTTCAGGTCGCAACTCTGACGGTAAACTATCCCATTTCTCTCCACCTACCGCCGCCAACAGCACGGCATCACTCTCACGGCAGAGCGTCAGAGTTTCTGCGGGTAAAGGATGCCCTGTCTCGTCGATCGCAGCTCCACCCGCCAGAGCTGTTTCAAAGCTAAATGAGAGCTTAAATTTGGGCGCGATCGACTGCAATACGGCAACAGCGACTTGCATAATCTCGGGGCCAATACCGTCGCCAGGGAGCAGAGTAATTTTGTAGTTTTTGGACATGGAAAGTAGATGGCTGATAGTGTTCAGAAAGTGATTTTGAGCCTAACACACTTTAACGGGCTAGATGTTTCTGACAATTAGGGCAAAAGTGAGTCGATCGACCAGCAAGTTTGATCCGTTCGATCGTGGTCTGGCAAACTCTACAGGCTTGACCTGTGCGACGGAATACCCAAGCAGAATCGAGGTAATTGCCTTTGTCGCCAGCGACATCCTGAAAATCGCTGAATGTTGTGCCGCCATGAGCAATACCATCACGCAGAACTTTGACGATCGCGGCTTGGAGCAACTTAACTTGCTGGTTAGTAAGCTGACTTGCCAGTTGTTGAGGATGGATGCGGCTGAGGAACAGGCTTTCATCGGCATAAATATTGCCAATTCCTGCCACGATCGACTGGTCTAAAAGCGCATTTTTGATCGGACGATCGCTTTTGCTTAACTTGTGGGCGAGATGATCGGGCGTAAAAGCAGGGTCGAATGGCTCCATCCCAAGTTTCTGTAAACCAGTAATCACTTGTTCTGGCGCAGTTTCAGGTGGAACTAGCCACATTTGCCCAAAGGTGCGCTGGTCATTAAACCGTAGCTCTTTACCCTGAGCGAGAAATAATCTAACGCGGGTGTGCTTATGTACAGGATCGGATCGATCGCACCACAACAAGCTCCCTGTCATCCGCAGATGCACGCCCAGCCAACTATGATCACTTAACTTTGCTAATAAATATTTGCCGCGTCGGTGCCAATCGGCAAAGGCGAGATGTTTAAGTGCAGACAAAAACTTGGTCGGAGTCTCTGGGTAAGCGATCGTGCGCGGTAGCAACACTTCACCTCCTTCGATTTCCCGACCAAGCGTAGTTTGATTCAAACCGAACCGAACAGTTTCAACTTCAGGTAATTCAGGCATTTTTTAAAGAGTCTTAGGCTAGAAGCTCGAACTTCCAGCCTAAGATTTACTTTTACCTTACTTCTTCGGTGCAGGTGCAGCGATTTCTTCAACTTCGTCGATCGCAAAGTTGTTAGTCGCAATGCCTGAATAATTGACTTTTTCAAAGCGCACGATCACAGGATAGATGATGCCGCTCTTATCAACTGATGCGACTGTGCCGACATCACGATACCAGTAGGATTCTTTACGGAGAATACGAACTGTGGAACCACGTTGGACTGCCATAGATTTCCCTTTTATAACTTGAATAGAAAAATTACAGTTATTTGCATCTAGGTTACTGTGTGTCGATCGCACCTGTCTATTTAACTTGCGTTAAGTTTTATGTAACTCTTGTTTTTTCCCAGTCCCATATCAGGTGAGCGATCTCATGCTCTCATCTGTAAGTGCCTTGCCCAGAGTACAAATATTAGATTTGGTACTACTTATTGGTCTAAATTAAATGATAAAACCATAAAGGTATTAATGTTTTGAAGAGACTGATGCAATCTAAAAATAATCTGGCTACAATCAACATCAAAATCACTAAAGATCAGAAAGATTGGCTAGCTCAGACAGCCAGCCAAATCAG
>JARCMB010000443.1 GCA_030248825.1 Pseudanabaenaceae cyanobacterium MP8IB2.15
AGAAGGCTACGAATACTTGGGTCATCATCAATCACCAAAATTGTCTTTGTCTGGCTAATACTTTGCCTATCACCATGACTGGCAACACGTCGCTTCAGTTGGTCGAGCAAAACATCAAGATTGATCGATGGGATGGGAGCCCTAGGTTCTAACGCAGTTGGTTCGACTTTCTCCTCAACCGCAATTGGTAAAGTGAAGGAGAAAATGCTACCTTTACCAATCTCACTCTCAACCCAAATTCTCCCACCGTGATGCTCGACGATTTCCTTGGAAATCGGTAAGCCTAAACCAGTGCCCTTGGGTTTATCGACCAAAGTATCACCAACTTGCTTAAACTTCTCAAACACTTTAGGCTGGTCAATTTCAGAAATCCCCATCCCTTGATCGATTATACTCACTACCAGTTTTTTGTCTACCTGCCTCACCCTACAGGTTACAGAGCCTTTGTCAGTAAATTTAACCGCGTTGGAAATCAGGTTGATCACCACCTGAATCAGTCGGTCTTTATCACCACTGACGATTGGTAATTGGGCTTCAATATCTTTAATCGGTTCTAAATCTTTTTGGTCGAATAAAGCTGATGTCGCCGAAAAAGCTCGATCGATCACCTCTGTAATTTGGAGTGGTTCCATACTCCAGTTCATCTTACCTGCTTCCATCTTGGCAACATCCAAGACTTCATTGATCAGCTTGGTAAGGCGCATCCCTTCAGAAACAATGATCTCGATATTCTCTGATACTTGACGTACTGCACGTTGGATTTTTTTGTCATCAGTTTGCACAACTGGGAAGATCGACTCATCCAACTTTCTCTGGATCAACTTCGCAAAACCGAGTACGGATGTTAATGGCGTTCTTAATTCGTGAGATACCGTGGAAATAAAGTCAGTTTTCATTCGATCGACTTCTTTTTCAGCCGTAATATCTCGAACCAGAATAACTGAACCTAAATAGACCGATCCACCAACATTGGCACTGCCATCATTAGCAATATCATTAATATCTTCTTCGCGAAAAATTGAGGTGGCAACTGCTTGTCCAGTGCGCTTATCGGGTAAAGCAAACTCAGCTTTGAATACCTCTTTCGGCGATTCTCTTGTGCTGTTGACTAGGTCTGAAACCTCAGATTTAAAGATTTGTTTAAAGTCGCCCGTTTCGATCGCGTGGCGTTCGATTCCCAACATTGTGACCAAGGCGCGATTGAACTGGGTGATTCTGCCATCAGGATCGACAACTACGAGACCATCAACCATGTTGTCAATAATCGCTTTCAACTCACTGGTACGTTGATCGACTCTCTGCTCCAATGTGCGGCTATAGTCTGCCAACTGCTCGCCAGAATTTCTGAGCTGAGCCGTCATTTGATTAAACGCTTTTGCCAGTACGCCAATTTCATTTTCGGTCAGAACCGGGGCGGTGGAGTTGAGGTTGCCTGCTGAGACTTGCAGGGCAGCATCGGTAATCCCCATAATTGGCTGGGTAATGCGACGTGCCAACAGATACACTGCCACCAGCAAAATACCTGCGGAACTTAGTCCAATCAGCAAAATATCCCTTGCTAGTTGTCGAGCTGGCGCAAAGGCTTCATCTTGGCTCATCTCAGCGATTAATGCCAAATTTTGCTTGGTTAGCCACCGATAAACGCCAATTACATCTGTGCCTTCGTAGTTTTTATAAAGCCCAATGCCGTCGTTTTTACCGATCGCCTGATCGATCGCCACGCTTTTAGCGATTTTGTCATCCCCTGCGGGCTTTTTGGGATCGTTAACATTAGGTGGATTGAGGACAACACCACTACTAGGGCTACTAGTACCATTGACTTTAGAGGTTTCCGTGGTATCTCCACGCGATATAAATACATTTTTAGAGCCTGATTTGCCCACCAGATAGGTTTCGCCACTCTCGCCCAAGCCAGTCTTTTCCCGAATCAAGTTGTCTACCCCACCGAGATCGAGGTCGATCGCGATCGCCCCCATCTGCACTCCCTGAACATCAGATATAGGCGTGGCGAATGTAATTGCGGCTTTGCCAGTTGACTGAGATTTATAGAAATTGGGCACAACCAGATCGAAATCTTTGCGGGTGAAGTAAGTTGTCGGAAAAGCTAATGCCTGATATTTACCTTCGCGCTTGCGGTCAGAAGCAAAGATGATATTACCGCCATTAGTTGTTATCCGAATTCCTCTAAGACTGGGTTTGACCGCAAAGATATCATTTAGAACTTTTTGTAAGTTTTTGTAGGCTCGCTGATGTTCTGGCCTTGATGAATCATTGACGATTAGTAGAGCTATTTGATCTTGAACCGTCGGTAATTGGCTAATTAGGAGTACGTCCTTGCGCTGATTGTCAACCCATTCCCCTAGTTGAAATTCTTTGAGTGATGTGGCAACAGTCAGTCGATCGAGTACCGATTTTTCGAGCGAATCTCTACCCCGCGTGTAAGCAGCAACTGCAACAATACCTACGGTAACTACCGATAAAAGCGAGAAGTAGCTAACGAGTTGAACGAGTAAGCTGCTTTTCCAAAATTTCATAGCTTTTTCTTGATTACTGGCAGAGTAGAGAATTTGTAAACATGTGAAGCTAATTCCTGCAAGATATCTGTTAAGACTAGGCTAGAACAGAGAATTAAGTGCAGCTAAGCTCACTCTTACATACTGTTTATATCACTTTGTTCAGGGTACTGGGTAGTATAAGGGTATACAGCTTAATAGGAGTCGATCGATCGATTGCTGTTTTTGGGGGAATCTGGCAAAGTTTCGATCGAAACATGTCGTAGTTTGAGTAGGATCTTAGTCTGGTGTCTTAATAATCCCTAATTAACCTTAATCAAGCCGTGCAGCAGCTAATTTACCTAGAAATTCCCGTCTCGGATACAGAATCAGTCAAAGACTGGCTCCAACATCGATTTGAACCCAAAACGATCGAAAGTATTGGCGAAAAAGCGATCACACCTGATGGTTTTTTAGTTCGATCGAGTGGCGAGCGAGAACTGTGTGTATTTGTCTGGTCATTGCAACGCACTACTTATCTCAAAGCCTTTCGTTGGTCAGATGCGCCTGTGGATGGCGAAGAGCAGATTTTACAACAACTCACCCAACAAATTAGGGTTGCATTTCCTTATGAATATCCAGAGCCTCCCGTCATTACGGCTGAACTTGCCGATCGATCGATTTTTGAGCTACTAGCAGATCGTTACCCGCTTACGGTCAAGTATTTCCAGAAATTCCCCAATGGCGAATATGACCTGAATCGGGCTTATTGGTGGGAAAAACGCTGGCGCGAAAGTGTGAGAAATCCCCAACAGCCCCAGCAAGTAATCCAGCAAGTTATTAGGAGTCAGGTGGTAGGAGGATCTGCTCAAGAATCTGCACCTAGTTCCATCCCTGATTACGATCTGGTCTATCTGGGTGGGGCGCTTGGCGTAATCCATGCCGCGATCATGGCAAAGCTGGGTTATCGGGTCTGCCTGATCGAGCGGTTGCACTTTGGGCGGATGAATCGGGAATGGAATATTTCGCGGTCTGAGTTGGAAGTTTTGGTTAGTTGTGGGCTGTTGACTCAGCCAGAACTGGAAAGTTTGATTCAGTGTGAATATGTCGATGGGTTTAATAAATTTTTTGATGGGAATAATCCTGCCAATGCAATCGCGCCGATTTTACACACGCCGACCGTACTAAACCTAGCTTTAGATACGAGTAAGCTTTTACAACTTTGCGGCGACAAGCTCCGCCAAGCAGGTGGCAAAATTATCGACCAAACCGAGTTTGAACGTGCCGAAATTGGCGATCGATCGGTGACAGTTATAGCGCGTCAGGGTGGGGAGCAGATCGCGATCTCGGCAAGATTGCTGATCGATGCCATGGGTTCGGCTAGTTCGATCGCCCAACAAATCAACTATGGCATGGCATTTGATAGTGTTTGTCCGACTGTGGGCGCGGTGCTAGATGGATTAGAGCCTGGGGTGTGGGATGCCAATTTTGGCGATGTCTTATTTAGTCATGGCGATATCTCTAGGGGGCGACAGTTGATCTGGGAGCTATTCCCTGGCGCAGGTAGCGAGGTGGCGGTTTATCTATTCCATTACCATGAGGTGAATAAAGCTAATCCTGGCTCATTGTTAGAAATGTATGAAGACTTTTTTAGTATTCTGCCCGAATATCGGCGTTGCGATCTCGATCGACTTGTGTGGAAAAAAGCAACATTTGGCTATATCCCTGGACAATTTAGTTTGAATGCTGGCGATCGCTCTTGTCCATTCGATCGATTGCTGTCGATTGGGGATGCCGCCGCGATGCAGTCGCCACTGGTATTTACAGGTTTTGGTTCACTGGTGCGTAACTTGCCTCGTCTAACAAATTTGTTGGATACCGCGCTCAAGCACGATCTACTCACAGTTCGGGATCTAAGCTCGATCAATGCGTTTCAAAGTAATGTCGCGGTAACTTGGTTATTTTCTAAAGGAATGATGGTTCCCACAGGCAAGCACCTACCACCAGAGCGGATTAACTCAATGCTGAATACCTTCTTTGGCGTGATGACGACTGAGACCTCAGATGTCAGCGATCGATTCATCAAAGATCGGTTAGGTTGGATGATGTTTAACCGCATGGCACTCAAAGCCGCATTCATAAACCCATCGATTATTCCTTGGATTCTAGAAATGGCAGGCATTGGAGATCTACTCAAGTGGTTAGTTAGCTACTTCAGGTTTACTTGGGATGCGATCGCGAATTTCCTGCTCGGTCGATGGCTACCGAGATATTTAAGAAAATTACAAGGCTCGATCGAACCTCGTAATCCACGTCTCTGGTTGAAATTACTTAGTTGGAGCTACGCCCTTAACTATTCGATCGGCAAACCCGAATCCACCCCATCCACCCCATCTCAAGTCGAAACTTCGTCGTAAAAAATTACCCATTCCGAATCCCCTAAATCCCCAATTCTGGGGACTTTGATTTTCAGAACCCCCAGAATTGGGGGCAGGGGGCTGGGTAGATTCTTTAAAGGAAATCTCCTAAACTCAGGACTTTTTACCCTTCTCAGGCTTAACTTCGGGCTTAATTTCAGGCTCAAGTTCTGGTTGAGTCTCTAGTTCAACTTCTGCTTGAGTAGTTAGTTGAATCTCTGGCTTAATTTCTGGTTTGAGATCGGAACCAGTAGATTGCAACGCCTGATCTAGCGTGATTCTTGCTTGCTCGGCTTGCGATCGACTGTCACGATAACGAAGATTTACCTGAGCAAAGGTTTTAAGAATTTTAAAGCCTTCCTTCAGACTATTCACCTGCTCTTCACTCACTGGCTCATCCGTAAATAGGATGTCAACTTGAGCGCGAACTTTCATTGCCTCAGTCCGAATTTCTTGGGCTTTTAACTTCAGAGTTGCGAGATTATTCAGAATCTGGACTGCCTGAGTCACAGAATCTTCTTGGTCAGAGTCTGCCGATCCAGGTTCTTTAACCTCGATCAACTGTTGAGGGCTAAAACCTTCGGCAAGATCGGTGTCGAGTTTACCCGCATCCATCAGTTCGACAAGTTGAGCCATCGCCTTGTCACGGGCTTTGGATGAGTCTTTGCCAGCAACTGTTAAAACTACTTCTGGACTTTGGGCAAGGGTATACTGAACCATGTGTTGTTAAAAATATTTATGCTCTTCCAATTTTAGCCGAGGCTTGAGCAGAACTAGGATTAGATCTGGTATCGATCGACTGTTAGCAGCTATATTAAAAAATAGCAGAAATCACAAATTTAATCACTCAACCAATCAACATGGCAGAAATGTATAGCCTACATCCTGAGAATCCTCAGGCTAGGACTGTTGCCCAAATTCAGGCAGCTCTGCTTCATGGTGCGGTGATGCTCTATCCCACTGATACGGTTTATGCGATTGGTTGTGATATCAACTCAAAGTCAGCCGTGCAGAGGGTTCGACAGATCAAGCAATCATCCAATAACAAACCTCTCACTTTTTTATGTCCTTCGCTCTCTAACATTGCTCAATATGCTCAGGTCAGCGACAGTGCCTATCGGATCATGCGGAGCTTAATCCCCGGCCCATATACTTTTGTCCTACCTGCGACCAAATTAGTTCCCCGCCTAGTTATGGACCCCAAGCGAAAAACGACTGGGATTCGAGTTCCCGATCATGTTGTTAGTATGTCTTTGCTACAAGCCTTGGGCAATCCAATTATTTAAACCTCAGCTCACATCGTTGAAATCGATCGAAATAATGGACAAAAAAAACAGAAAAACTGGTCTAGCACACCCAGTCAAGCCGAACTATTTGAACGTTGGGATAATTTGGTAGACATCATTATCGATGATGGTTCGGA
>JARCMB010000444.1 GCA_030248825.1 Pseudanabaenaceae cyanobacterium MP8IB2.15
CCCCTGGCTACAGTACGCTCTCACCTGCGGTCAAGACAAAATTAGCGACTTTACCAAAAGGGGAATTAATGGTGCGCCATCCGCATTTCACCCAACCAGTCTTTCTCAAGTTCCCTCGTCCACCTGTAATGCGCGGTCAAGATGGGCGCAATTTTTACCCACCTGTGTCGGATATGCCATTTCAAGAAGCAATGGTGCATCGTTTACGCCAGATCGACTCCAGCCTTTCTGCTGCCAAGATTAAAGATTCGATCGCCGATCTCGATCAGGATCTAGTTCTAGCGGCGGTGAACAAAATCGAACAACAAAGACCCGATCAGATTCTTGCTACACTCAAAGCTATCCTGCAAAAGATTCCGACCCGCAAAAATGGTCATCAGGTAAAATTTGCGCCTTTGTTTGTACCCGATGAGGATGATCCCTACGGCGACTGATTTATGATTGCAGCAGTTCGATCGAACCTCTATGTATTCTCTGATGCTGTAAGGGTTAGTAAAGTATGGTTAATATTAGAATTTAGTAAGTTTAGTGGCTAGTTTGGATTTAATCACGTACATATGGCGAGGAATACTTGAGGGGATTTTTCATGCCACCTGATTGTGCTGATAATGTTGAGGTGTCTCAACAAATTCTGCGTCAGACAGCTCATGATTGGCTGCGCCGCAAAAGGATTACCTATTTCCACTTGTTTCCGATCGTTTCTGCCTTATGCACTGCGGTGGTGATTCTCGGTAGCACTTGGATTATTGAGCAAGTTGTGAATGGACAATATCAGCAAAAAAAGCGGCTTGGGGCAGCGAGTCAAGTCAAAACGATCGAAGCGAAACTTGGTATTTCTTTAGGGAAGTACTTACATCCTCTATGGGAACTAGCTGGATATATTCAGGCTAAGCCAAGTTTGAGTCAAATTGAGTTTGAAGAGATTGCCAGTCGGATGAAGGCAAAGCAGGCGGGGATTCACTCGATCCTATTAGCCAAAGACACCAAAATTAGTCATGTCTATCCGCTTTCCGCCCGTGCAAATCTTTTGGTCAGTGATGTGCTTCCCGATCGAGACCTCGATCGGAGTGGATTCATTCCCCGCGTGATCGAGAATAAAAGTATTGCGCTCGCCGATTCTTTCGATGCCGTGACAGGAAAAAAGGAACTGCTGGCTTACTTACCCGTGTTTCTGAATCAGGGTAGGGTCGATCGATACTGGGGCATGGTGATTGCGCGGATCGATTTTAAGGCGATCTTGGCAGAGTCAGAATTAGGAGTTCGATCTCAGCCTAACTCGATCGAGTATGCCTTGCGCGGCAAAAATATTGCTGGAATCGAGGGCAGTGTGTTGTGGGGAAACTCACGTGTGTTTCAGCTAGATCCTGAAGTTGCTGAAGTTACACTCGCTGGTGTCGGCTCTTGGGAAATTGCTGCCGTGCCCCATGATGGCTGGGGTGGAACTACTTCAGCAAACTTGTGGCTGTGGCTGGGTGGAAGCTCTCTGGCTGGAGTCATGGGTTTTCTGGTCTGGCTCTCTACCAGCAATCCCCATCGATCGCGCCGACTGATCGACCAAGCAACGCTCTCATTGCGACAGACCAAAGACCGACTTCAAATCCAACAACAAACTCTGGTCAAACTCGCAAAACATCGAGCATTAAATGATGGCAACCTATCAGAGGCCCTGCATCTGATTACCCAGAACTGTGCTGTTAGTATCGGCGCAGATCGTGTGAGTGTCTGGTTCTACGACGATACCCACAGTAAGATCATCTGTGCTGACCTATACGAAGCCTTTTCTAAAACCCACTCCCACGGGCAGGAACTTAAAGCGGTTGACTATCCTAGCTACTTTCAAGCATTAGAAGATAATCGATCGATCGCCGTTCACATTGCCGAAACTGATATTCGGACTAGAGAGTTTCATAGTAATTATCTCAAGCCACTGGGGATTGCATCGATGCTAGATGCTCCAATTCGGCGCGGCGATCAGGTGTTAGGTGTGGTTTGTATCGAGCACATTGGCTTACCTCGTCAGTGGACAGTTGAAGAAGAGAGCTTTACTAGTTCCATCTCAGACATGGTGGCGATGTCGATCGAACGCGGCGAACACAAACAGGCTGAAGAGATGATTCGCTATCAAGCTTTTCACGATACGCTCACAGGGCTGCCCAACCGTCAACTGTTCAATCAAAGATTAGATCTTGCCCTAGAACAAGCTCAGTCTAATCATGGTCTGCTGGCTGTGCTATTTATCGATCTCGATCGATTTAAGACAATCAACGATAGTTTGGGACATAGCTTTGGCGATCGACTTTTGCAAGATATTACCGAACGGATGAATCGCTGTATCGACTCATCTCATACCCTCGCCCGTTGGGGTGGTGATGAGTTTACGCTGTTGATGCCACAAATTCAATCTACCCAAGATGCCGTAAATCAGGCGCACAAAGTGATTACAGCTTGCAGTCTCCCATTTCTACTCGATGGTTACGAACTCCATGTGACGACTAGTATTGGGATTGCTTGCTTTCCGCAGCATGGTGGGGAACCACTCTCACTGTTAAAAAATGCTGACACGGCGATGTATCGGGCTAAAGAAAACAAGCAGAGAAATAGTTGTCAACTCTACACCACAGGGATGAATGACACGGCTCTGGCAAATCTGATGTTGGTGAATCATCTGCGCCGTGCTGTTAGTCGAGAGGAACTTCTGGTTTACTATCAACCACAACTGGAACTGGGTAGTGGCAAGATTATTGGAATGGAAGCTTTAGTGCGTTGGCAACATCCATCGCTAGGCATGATCAATCCTGCTCAGTTCATTCCTTTAGCTGAGGAACATGGACAGATTGCCGCGATCGGTGAATGGGTGCTCCAAACTGCCTGTCAGCAGAACCACTCATGGCAAGTTGCAGGCTTCCCAGCAATGACGATTGCCGTTAATTTTTCAGCACTCCAATTCCAACGATATGACTTGGAGGAGTCGATTAAATGGGCATTACATGATTCTAATTTAGCCCCTGAGTTTCTAGAGATAGAAATCACTGAAACTGCGGTGATGCAAGATATTGAGACGGCGGTTGCGGTTTTAAATAGATTGAAACAAATGGGCGTAAAGATCTCGATCGACGACTTTGGTACGGGATATTCTTCGCTATCACAACTCAAGCGTCTACCGATCGATCAGCTCAAAATTGATGGCTCATTTGTGCGCGAAATCCTCACAAATCCCCAAGATGCAGCGATCACGTCAACGATTATCGCTCTAGCGCATAGTTTAGGGCTTAAAACGGTCGCCGAAGCGGTCGAAAATCATGGACAGGAATCTCTTTTGAGATCGCTTAAGTGTGATGCAATTCAAGGCTATTACTTTAGTCGTCCGCTCTCTGCTGCTGATGCTACTAACCTGATCTGGCAACATCAAAATCGTCCTATGCAACCAAATAGCGGATGGCAAATTCTTTAATCAGAAGGCAAACTGGTTGGAGGAGTTGGGAGTAGACTAAAAATGGAGTGAAGATTTGTTAGACTTTACCAGCATCGCCGATTTGGATCGCTGTTTGGCTGAGAATTGAAACGCGATAGGGCTTCTATCCATCGATCGACCTCCAAAATCTATCTCAAATCCAAAACCTAAAACACCAAGATATTGGAATTCGATCGAACAGGTTTCAAAATTATCTCTGACTAATA
>JARCMB010000445.1 GCA_030248825.1 Pseudanabaenaceae cyanobacterium MP8IB2.15
AGAGCATGACCGCTGACGATTGGAATTAATAGAGCAAACAGAGCGATAATGATCATCCCTGTGAGTAAGCCGAAATCAAGTAACCCTTCTCGACCGAGTTTTGGGATGTCAAGCATAGGAAAGGTAACAGCTAACAATTATGAATAAAATAATCTAGTTCAAACTCTTTTTTCCATGAAAGAATGCGGTCTAGTTGGGGCTGTTGGTGCTTGGAAAGTAGGCAGTTTTCGAGCACTAAATAATCCATTTCAGTACGCATAAAGCATTGGTAGGCTTGTTCGGGGGTGCAGACAATTGGTTCGCCGCGCACATTAAACGAAGTATTGACCAAAACCGCACAGCCAGTCAGGGCATCAAACTCAGATAGTAAAGCATGATAGCGAGGATTGGTTTCTTTGTGAACAGTTTGGACTCTAGCAGAATAATCGATGTGAGTGACCGCAGGAATTTGCGATCGCGCAATATTGAGCTGATCGATCCCAAATAGTTGTGATTGCTCTGGATCGATCGGATGATGCAGATCCTGTTTAACGTTAGCAACCAGCAGCATATAAGGGCTAGGGCTGTCTAAGTCGAAATAATCACTCACTCGCTCTGCCAGTACAGAAGGCGCAAATGGTCGAAAAGATTCACGGTATTTAATCTTAAGATTCATCACCGATTGCATTTTCGGATTTCGGGCATCGCCAATAATCGATCGACCACCTAGCGATCTTGGCCCAAACTCCATCCGTCCTTGAAACCAACCTACAACATTGCCCTGCGCCAAAATTTCAGCTAGGCGTGGCATCAGTTCGAGATCGTCCAATTCCTGATAGACTGCCCCAACCAACTCTAAATCATGGCGAATTTCGGCATTACTATAACAAGGCCCCAAGTAAGTTCCCTGCATTCGATCGCCGCCTCGATCGATCGCCTGACTCGTAGACGGTGGATGGTGCATGGTAGAGGCATATCCATTGCGAGCATACCCATTTTCGATCGATCGATCGTGACTTACTAAAGACTCCGCATTTTCGGCGGATGGTCGATCGATTTCGGCATGGCGGGGTTCTTCTAAATACTGATGCCAAGTCGCCAACGCCGCGCCGATCGCCCCACCAGCATCTCCAGCCGCAGGTTGAATCCAGATATCTTTAAATACTTTCGATCGAAGGATATGACCGTTCGCCACACAGTTCAATGCTACACCACCCGCCAGACAGAGATAATCGACATCCAACTCTTGCCGTACGGTACGACAGAGCCGCAAGACTACTTCCTCGGTGACAACTTGGATCGAACTAGCGATATCCATTTCGCGCTGAGTCAGCTTTGCTTCAGGTTTTCGTGGTGCACCGCCAAATAGAGCATCAAATTTGCGATTGGTCATGGTCAGACCGACCGCGAAGTTAAAGTAGCTCATGTCTAACCGAAATGTCCCGTCAGGCTTTAAATCCATCAGGTGATTTAAAATCAAGTCAACATACTTGGGTTCACCGTAGGGAGCCAATCCCATCAGCTTATATTCACCAGAGTTGACTTTAAATCCAGTGTAGTAAGTAAAAGCGGAATAGAGTAATCCCAATGAATGAGGGAAATCAATTTCCCATTTTGATGTGAGTTGATTACCTTCGCCTAACCAAATGGAAGTTGTTGCCCATTCACCCACGCCATCTAGACATAACACCGCCGCTCGATCGAATGGACTGGGAAAAAAAGCGGAGGCAGCATGAGCTTGGTGATGTTCGGTAAACAGTAACGGCGGCAATTCGCTCACTTTACAGCCAGAAATCTCCGCTAATTCTCTTTTCAGTACGGTTTTGAGAAATAGCTTTTCCTTCATCCAGACTGGCATGGCAGCTAGAAATGAGATAAAACCGTGTGGGGCATATGCCAAATATGTTTCGAGCAATCGCTCAAATTTAACCAGCGGTTTGTCATAAAAAACGATCTGGCTGAGATTTTGGAGTTTGATGTCTGCGGTTTTTAAGCAGTAGTCGATCGCCTGACTGGGAAATCTGGCATCGTGTTTTTTGCGGGTGAATCTTTCTTCTTGTGCTGCCGCGATGATTTTGCCGTCTTGGACAAGTGCTGCGGCGCTGTCATGGTAGTAGGCTGAAATTCCTAGGATATTAGTTGTCATGCCGTCTCATGTGAACCGCAGGTTGCTCACGGTTTAGGGTAATGACATGAAACGATAGCACCGCCAGTATTTCTTTGTCAAAATCCTCCAATATAAAATTCACTTATGAATTAACTACGATCTGGCATAAGCACTCATGGGTTCTTTGATAAATTTGATATAGAGATGTTTAAATGTGGACTTAAGTACTCGTGGCGCGCCGAAATCAATTGGCATCATCGTCGATGGTAATTGCCAATCACTCACTTGCAAGCTTTCCCAAGCATCTCCGACAATTTCGATATGGGACAGATCGCTACACAAACCAGCCCGAATCGATGCCGCTACGGTTGGAACTTGCATCGGATCTACGCCTAAAATTTCGACAATTACCCGATCTAAAGCGAAGACATCCTGAGTTGCCGCGAGTAAGCCCAAGGCTTTTGGTTCACCACCGCTAGGCCCATTGCCCTCATGCCCGATGATGCCGTCAAGAATCGTTAACTGTGGTGAGATCGCCTGAGCCGTCTCAATTAGCATCTGGGCAAATTTCTCCGCGTCTTTACCCGCTTCCATGTGCCACCAAGCTTTCATCTTGCCAGGTACGCAACCAAACAAGTTTTTGACGCTAATGGTCAAGGTCAGTTGCATATGAGATTTGACTTTTGGCAAATTAATCACAACATCGGCATTCATGGCTTCTTTGCTTAGCCTGAGGTGCTGTAATGCGCCGCCCGTGGCATATCGATCGCCATGAAATTCGACAATTGGCACATCTAATTCCTCTAACATTTCCAGCAAACCATTTGTCCTTGCTACCCCCTTCGCACTACCAAATGCTGGACTGTCACCCAGAAAAGGCTTGCCCCCAACCTCTTTAACCATTTGCGCCACGGTATAGATTATTTCTGGGCGGGTAATGCATTCCTTGGTTGGTCTTGCCCCAGTCAGTAGATTTGGTTTAAGCAAAACTCGATCGCCAGATTTCACAAAACGATCGATCCCACCGAGTGGCTCTAGTAACTGTTCGATCGAACCTCTGAGGGCTTTGAGTCCGTAGTCATTGGCTTTGAGCAGGCTAACGATTGGTTTCATAACTCTCCATGAAATTTATATACTTATATTAAGTCTCGTTCTCAAGTTTTAGGCAGGAAGTCTGAGTAAAATCAGGGTGATGTAGTAGTAGATCAGTGGCGCGGTGAATACATAGCTGTCAGCCCGATCCATAATGCCGCCGTGACCTGGCATAATTTGACCTGAATCCTTCACCCCAGCATCGCGCTTCATCATCGACTCAGTTAGATCGCCAAGCAAGCTCGCAATCCCGATCAGTAAACCCAACACTCCCCCAGTCAGCCACCAAAATTGCCATTGTAAATACCATGCCCCAGCTAATGCCACCGCGACACAGCTAACTAAACCAAACGCGGCACCCTCAACGGTTTTCTTGGGACTAATGTCAGATAGGCGAGTACGTCCGATTAATTTACCCATCAAGTATGCGCCGATATCCGATGCCCAGATGCAGCAGAAGGCAAGGAGAACATAAATACCGCCTTGATCTAAGCCAAACAGGTAAGCGTCATGCTGATGTAACCCGCGCAGCCGAATCCAGAAACTCGGTAAGTAGCCGCCGTAAAATAAACCCAAAATCGAAGCAGAGATATCGGCGATCGTAGCGAATTTGGGTTGAAACAGCAGGTAAAAGCAAATAAATGTGCCTGCGATCGGGAGTACGGCATCGGCATATTCCACTCGCAACTGTGAAGTAAGCAGCAAAATCTGACTTACAGCCATCGTCGTCTTCACCGCAGGTATTGTGCCTTTAGCCTTGGCTAGCTGAAAATACTCCCACTGCCCTAACCCGATCAGGATGCTAAACACCGCCGTAAATGCCCACCCTCCAAGTGCGATCGCTCCTAATGCTAGAGGAATAGCTATAACCGCACTGATGATTCGAGTCCAGGGCATGAAAATCTCAACTTCAAGCTATTTCAAGTTAATTTCAGGTTAAGGCTCGATCGCAAGACTAGACCTAATTCTTGCTTTCTCTGCAAATCTGAATACCAATCAAAGCTGATCTCAGCTAGTCACCTATTCTAAAGAGAATTCCCCTCAACTAATGTGATTTAGGTATAAAAAATTACGCTGAATGTGAATTTTGAGATTAAGCAATGGCTTAGAATAATTGCTAAAGCAATAGCTGGCACGTTAAAGGTGTGAACTTAATTTATGCCACAATCTAAACCTCAATCCACACAAGCTAAGACTCACTATACGATACTGGGACTAACGCCTTGGGCAAATGAGCGTCAGATTCGACAAGCTTATCGCGAGCTAAGTAAGCTCTACCATCCCGACACAACCCAATTAAACCCAGAGGTAGCTGTAGAACAGTTTCGTCTGATTAACGCCGCTTATGGCACGCTAACTAATCCCGAACGTCGTAGCCTTTACGATCGAAGCATTCAGTTTACCCAAATCGCTACTGCGCCAATTCCAGATTCGATCGTTGCATCCGATCGACCCCTGCGTTACGATAGCGGTCTACCAAGTGAACGTCCCTTGTCTGGCGGTGAAATGTTTGCTTTACTAATCTTGGCTTTTACCTTTTTCGCGTGCTTGGTTCTGGTATTTCTAGTTGGTTTAGTGCGTGGCGATCAGTTGCTGCCTTTATCACTCTGAGGAATAAAAGAAAAAAAGTATTAAACTAGCAAATAGATCACATAGCCTCTCCATATATCTACTGATGACTTTTCCAATGATTACTCTTCCAGTCCCAGAAACTGCTTTGTACAACCACACATTACCTGTGGTTGAGTCTTGGCTTCAGTCTCTAGGCTGCCAGCAGGACAGAAATAATCTCAACCTATGGTACGTCAAGCGTCCAGGCTGGGAAGCGGAGATTTCGATGGAAGTCGAAGATGTGAGAGTGCGGTATATCAATGCAGTCGCTGGGAATAAAGACGTATATCGTAGTTTCCCCTACTCGCTCAGCCGTAAAGACATTGAAGATGCCATTTTCATTGGTCCTTAAGCTCAAATCTGCGATCGCCCGATTGATTGAAACATATTCACTAGAGACTAACACCCGACTCTACTGCTGTGGCTCGACCACCTATCGCAAACAAGCTCAAGAAAGTGGGCTGGAGCCAGATGAAAGCTATTGTGTTGGTGAAATCAAAGATCTGCCTGACTTTGCGATCGAAGTCATAATCACTAGCGGTAGCATTGATAAGCTCAAGGTTTATCAGGGGCTGGGAATTCCAGAAGTTTGGTTCTGGGAAAAAGATCGGCTAATGTTATACCAGTTGCAGGGTGACAGATATAACCCGATCGATCGTAGTCAGTTCCTGCCAAACTTGGATCTAAATTTGTTGGTTCGAGCAATTAAGCTGTCAATTCAGTCAGATCAATTTGATGCTTTACTTGAGTTTCGGAATGCGTTGCGCTAATTTTTGTTTAAGTTAATTTGTTTAAATTAAGTCGATCAGTAGAGGAAAGGGTTGAGCAAAAAGTATAAAGTCGCTATTTTGGGTGCTACAGGCGCAGTTGGAACTGAATTCCTGTCCTTACTGGCGGAAAGAAATTTTCCGATCGCTGAACTGAAACTACTAGCTTCAGAAAACTCTGCGGGCAAAACCGTTGAATTTGGTAGCGGCGATCGAAAATCAACCCTCACGATCGAAGCCGTCACACCAGAATCCTTCGACGGTGTAGATATTGTCCTAGCTTCGGCAGGTGGCAATGTATCGAAACAATGGGCACCGATCGCCGCACGGGCTGGGGCAGTTGTGATCGATAACTCCAGTGCTTTTCGGATGGACCCCAGTGTGCCATTGGTCGTGCCAGAGGTAAATCCTGACGCAGCCGCCAAACATCAAGGCATTATTGCCAACCCAAACTGCACCACAATTTTGATGAATGTGGTAGTCTACC
>JARCMB010000446.1 GCA_030248825.1 Pseudanabaenaceae cyanobacterium MP8IB2.15
CCTTTTTGCGATGACAAGCGTAAAGAGTGGAGCATGGTCTTACAACCATAACCCTAGCTTCCTTTGCTCTGATTTTTTGGGATTATCAGGCTCTTTTTAAAATCAAAATATTTATCGATAATCTCGCGTGTGACTTTGGAGAGTGGCAGATCGCAGTCTGGGGTGTAAAACTGAAGTTCATCGCCATCCAGTTCGATCTCGCCTTGAGGTTTAACTAAATAGACTTTATGGTGTTCTTCGGTCAAGCCCTCGTAGCCAACATACCGAAAGATGTATTCGATCGACTGTGATTGCAGCCCTGTGCTTGCGATCAATTCTCGCGTTAAAGCTTCGCGCCGAGGTTCATGATTGACGGTTTCGCTTCCAGGCAAAAAAAACATCCCACCTCTTTCCTCTGACACCAAGATGCCATCAGAAGTCTCGACGATCGCTGTTCCCCGTCGCTTTCTTTTACTACTTTGCTTTTTAAACAGCTTTAAGTTAAAAAAATCGGGTAAATTGATTTTAATTTCCACGCTTAGATCTCCACATTCTAAACTGAGGGCTTTTAAGAGAAAGTCTGCACGATCGAAAGTGTGTAAGCTTGCTCAGCGATTCCTAATTTTCAATTTGTTTATTCTAAGTTCTTTTGATACTTCTTGGTCTAAGTTTAGGTATAGATTTAGACCAGAATTTTCCGATCTTAAATCTAATTTCCACAAAATCTATAGGTTAAAATTGCGCTATCAGCTTGTTGTTTGAAGTAATACCTAGAAACAATGAAAATTTTAGGCAATCTAATTAACTTAGTGATGATTAGCGCAATCGCTCCGATCGCCTTAGGTTGTAATGCATCAGAATCTAGTTTTAACATCCCGCTCGCTGTTCAACCGATCTCCTCAGCAACTACTAAAAATAATATTCCGACTGGCTTCAAAAAAAGTACAGTTGTAAAAAATTTAGAAAGACCTTGGGGAATGGTCTGGTTACCCGATGGTGCGATTTTAATCACTGAACGAGGTGGCAAGGTCAAAATTCTGAGAAACGGCGTACTAGAGCCAATTCAGATCGGCAAAATCCCAAATCTGTTCGTGTCTGGTCAGGCTGGTCTGCTGGATATCTCGCTGCATCCGCGCTTTACCGAGAATCAATTCGTTTATTTGACATTCTCGGCGGGGGGTGAGCAATCTAACCACACTAGTATTTTGAGAGTAAAGTTTGATGGAAAAGCGTTGGTTGAACCGCGAGTGATTTTTGAGGTAAAACCCCTGAAGTCTGGGAACCAGCATTTTGGGTCGCGTATGACTTGGCTACCTGATGAAACCCTGCTAGTCTCGATTGGTGATGGCGGGAATCCTCCGTTAGAACTGAATGGCGATCTGATTCGCAAGCAAGCCCAGAGACTGGATAGCCAACTTGGTAAAATTTTACGACTCAAAGATGATGGTTCTATTCCTATTGACAACCCATTTGCCAAAACTTCTGGAACCAATCCTGCGATTTGGAGTTATGGACATCGCAATATCCAAGGATTATTTTTCGATCGCCGATCCAATCAAGTCTGGGCCACGGAGCATGGATCTAGAGGTGGTGATGAGCTGAATCTAGTCGAAGCTGGTAAAAACTACGGCTGGCCAGTGGTTACTTTTAGCGAAGAATATACGGGTGGCAGGATTTCCGAAGAAACATCTCGTCCTACTGATATGGTCGATCCCAAATTGGTATGGACTCCAGCGATCGCTCCTTCTGGTCTGCTGTTATACGATGGAGATCGCTTTCCCAGTTGGCAAGGCAGTCTATTTGTCGGAGGATTGGTCTCAAAATCAGTAATTCGGATTAAAGTTGAAGGGAATAAAACAGTAGTTCAAGAAACAATTCCTATTGGGCAAAGGGTACGAGATCTGCGTCAAGGGCAAGATGGGTTTATTTACATCCTTACTGACGAAAACAATGGGGAGTTAATCCGCCTTGAACCCCAAGTTCGGAAAGATTAGGCGCTATCTTGAATCTGGGTAATAAACCAATTGCCAACTTGAGAATTATCAGTTTGGCGACTACGTTGCAAAGCCTGTTCTAGTAAAACGATCGATAATTCTGGTAAAACTTGAGATCGATCGATCCTGTAGCTACCATTGTTGGCGATCGCAAACGCAAGTATTCTGGTATTCCTGACATCGACTACCCAATACTCAGCAATTCCTAGTTCTTCATATAACAAACGTTTCTTGCCAATATCATCAGCCCAAGATGAGTCGGCAACTTCGATCGCCAGATCGGGAGGATGAGTCAGGTCGAGATCGACGATCGAACTGCCCTGTGGTGAAAATTGGACTCGATCGCCAATGTAGTAAGAAATATCAGGCTGGCACTCTTTTATGCCTACTCTGCGATAGCTACAGTTGGTAAATCCTCTAATCGGCAAATTCCTGATAACGCCAAACAGACTAATCAGCACAGCGACGATGTTATTGTCATCGGCGTGATTGGCTCCAACTGGGGGCATTTCAATCCTTAACTGTCCACTGTGGTAATAACATTTAGCTTTTTGATAGTCGGAATTGGCGGTCGCGTTCACATAGTCATCCCAAGAAGCTG
Organism: Pseudanabaenaceae cyanobacterium MP8IB2.15; assembly: GCA_030248825.1. GTDB lineage: Bacteria > Cyanobacteriota > Cyanobacteriia > Pseudanabaenales > Pseudanabaenaceae > JARCMB01. Next base: position 2,575 of record JARCMB010000446.1, read on the forward strand.
TAACCCAAGTGTCAGTTGGGATTTTTAGCTGTAATTTGCCCTGTAATTTGTTCATGGCATAATGCTCTTGCAGACCTTATATAGTTTAAGTCATGCCTACTCTAGCTGTGCAAAATCGATCGAAAGAACTCCGCAAAATTCTCACCCAAGCCAGCTACGACTACTATGTCTTAGATTCCCCTACCTTGGCGGATTCGGTTTATGACCAGCTTTATCGCGAACTTCAAGATCTAGAAACCCAACACCCCGAACTGGTGACTACCGATAGCCCGACTCAACGGGTCGGTGAGCGTCCTGCGCCTCAGTCGGTTGCGGTACAGCACAATATCCCACTCTACAGTTTAGAAAATGCGTTTACGCCTGAGGATTTGTCCGCGTGGGCCGAGCGATTAAAAAAGACATCTAAATCCGCAGAATTAGATCCAGAATTAGCCTATGTCTGCGAATTGAAAATCGATGGCTCATCTTTGGCCCTGACTTACGAGCATGGTTTGCTGGTGCGGGGCGCGACTAGGGGCGACGGGACGATGGGTGAAGACATTACCCAAAATGTGCGGACGATTCGATCGATTCCATTGCAACTTCAGATCGAGAATCCACCATCGATCGTTGAGGTGCGGGGTGAGGCCTTTTTAAC
>JARCMB010000447.1 GCA_030248825.1 Pseudanabaenaceae cyanobacterium MP8IB2.15
CATCTTGGCGAAGCAGCCACAAGAATGTTTCTTAACGAGAAAGTAGATCGAGGTCAGTTAGATATTACTAGGATCGTTGATATGCCTAGCCTCAATGTTTTTAAGGACAGAGTAGATGAGGTCTTTAGCAATTTGCCTAATTCGTCGAACACTACATAGCACCACAAATTTGTTAAGATCGAGCCGCCAAAAACTTTGCATTTCTCTATAATAAGGCTAGAATTGGGTCTATTAGATCTGGAGATAGGTATGAGAGCAGTTCTAATGGCAGGCGGTACAGGAACTCGGTTACGACCCCTCACTTGTGATCTGCCCAAACCCATGGTGTCGATTCTCAATCGCCCAATCACCGAACATATCCTGAATCTGCTCAAACGACATGGGATCAAAGAAGTAATTGCCACCCTGCACTACTTACCCGATCAAATTCGTGACTACTTTGGCGAGGGTACCGACTTCGATGTCAGCATGAAATATGTCGTCGAAGAAGATCGACCACTGGGAACCGCAGGCTGCGTCAAAAATGTCGAGGACTTAATCGACGGTACTTTTTTAGTAATCAGTGGCGATAGCATTACCGACTTTGACCTCACTGCCGCGATCAAATTTCACAAAGATAAAGGATCTCTAGCCACGCTGATCTTAAGACGAGTTGGCGAACCAATGGCATTTGGGGTAGTGATTACAGACGAGCAGCACCGCATCCAGCGATTTTTAGAAAAACCATCCACCAGTGAAGTATTTTCCGACACTGTAAATACTGGGATCTATATTCTAGAGCCAGAAGTGCTGGCACATCTCGCCCCTAAAACTCCCAGTGATTTTTCTCAAGATTTATTCCCACTCTTGCTGGCGAAGTCCATCCCGATGTATGGATATATTGCTGATGGCTACTGGTGCGATATCGGATCACTGGAAGCTTACCGTCAAGCCCAATATGATGCGATTCGGGGTAGAGTGCAACTAGATTTAGGTTACGTTCAACTTCGCACGGGGATCTGGGTGGGGCAACATACAATCATCGACCCGACTGCACAGATCGAAGCCCCTGCCTTGGTTGGTGATAACTGTTCGATCGGGGCAAGGGTGAGTATTTCCGCAGGCACAATTATTGGCGATCACGTCACGATCGGTGCTGATTGTGACCTCCAACGTCCAATAATTTGTAATGGTGTTGTTGTTGGCGAAGAAAGTCATCTCTGGGCTTGCACGATCTCACGCAATTGTCGAATTAGTCGGCGTAGCCATGTGATGGAAGGGTCGATCATCGGTTCTAACTGTGTGGTCGGTGAAGAGGCGCGGATTTGTCCCAATGTCAGAATTTGGCCGAGCAAAAAAGTTGAAGCAGGTGCGACGCTCAACACTAATTTGATTTGGGGTTCAGTCGCCACCCGTAATTTATTTGGACTTAGAGGTGTGTCGGGTTTGGCAAATGTCGATATTACGCCAGAGTTTGCCGTGAAGTTGGGAGCTGCCTATGGCGCAACGCTCAATCCAGGCGCACAGGTAATGGTATCTCGCGATCAACGCACGATCTGTCGCATGATATCTCGATCTCTCACCTCTGGCTTAATGTCTGTGGGCGTAAACATCCAAAACTTAGAAGCTACTGCCATTCCAATTTCCCGCTTCATTGCCCCCAGTCTAAGCGTCGATGGCGGTATTCACGTTCGTCTCCATCCCGATAAAAACGATCACGTCCTGATTGAATTTTTGGATAGTAATGGGATTAACATCGGCAAAAATCTGGAAAAGAAAATCGAAAGCACTTATTTCAAGGAAGACTTTCGGCGGGCGCGGATCGAAGAAATCGGTGAAATCAGCTATCCCTCCCGCATCTTTGACTATTACAACAGTGGATTTGCCCAGCATCTCAATATCGAAGCGATCCGCAATAGTCCCTGCAAAAGAATCGTAATTGATTACGTCTATGCGGTATCGGGGGCAGTTCTGCCGAGGATTTTGGGTAAATTTAGTAGCGATGTGATCGTGCTTAATGCCAGCCTAAATGAGATGGCTCCCAATCCCAGCGATCATGAGCGCATGTTGGGGCAATTAGGGAATGTGGTCACGGCGTTGAAAGCTAACTTTGGTGTGCAGGTGTTTGCGAATGGTGAAAAATTTGTCCTGATTGATGAAACTGGTTATCCCATTCGTGGTGAATTGCTAACAGGCATGATGATTGATATGGCTCTGGCAGCTAATCCTCGTGGCACAGTAGTTGTACCAGTTTCAGCCGCTAGTATCGTCGAGCAAATTGCCGATAAATATGAAGGTAGAGTGATCCGCACCAAGTCAAATCCCACAGCGGTGATGATGGCTTGTCATCAGACTGAGAATGCGATCTTTGGTGGCTCGGCGGAAATGGGATTTATTTTGCCCCAGCTCCACCCTGGCTTTGACGCGATGTTTTCGATCGCCAAAATTATCGAATGGTTAACGATTCAAGAACGCAGTGTATCTGAAGTCCGACTGAGCTTGCCCAAGTTTTATCATCGATCGCAAGTTATTCGCTGTCCTTGGAGTGTCAAAGGGGCTTTGATGCGTAACCTTGTTGAATCATTCGATCGAAAAAAGATTGAGTTAGTCGATGGCGTGAAGATTTTTTATTCGCCCCATGAATGGACTCTGATTCTGCCTGATGCTAGCGATCCCGTTGTCCAAATATTTGCCAATGGCATCGATGACTTCGATCGAGACGGACAAGAATGGGTCGATCTACATATCCATGAACTACGCGATCATATCGAGTCGTTCTGTAAGCTACAAGTGGCTCTGTCCAAAGACACTACTATACTAGATAATTAAATCCTAGAAACCGCACTATAGACACTGCATCCTAGACATTTGCAAAGATCAATATGAATATCTCTCCAAACCTCGGTGTTAATTTTGCTCAAGATGATATGACTCAGACATCAACAATTAAAGTACTTGGTGACTTTTGCGATCGGCTACCTCACACCGAAGAGTACCTCACGATCAATTTTTCGCCCAGCACTGCGCCTCGCAAACAACGCTGGGGCAATAATGGGCTTTCGGCTGACTTTCTGGGTGACTATTTTGCCGCGTTTTTCCCAGGTGATAAATTACCTGACAGTAAGATCGGCAAGCAGGAAACCGTCAAAGGCTCGGTTAGCTTTATTGCAAATGAGCTACTGGAAAACGCGATGAAATATAGCCAAGACTCCTCCAAATTGCCAGTTAATATTGCCTTATGCTTATACGATCGACAATTAATATTCACTGTGACTAACCATACTGATTGCCGTGAAGCCGAGAAGTATCAGACATTTGTGCATGAAATCACTACTTCCGATCTAGATGAACTATATACTCAGAAGCTAGAGTTAGCCGCAACTGGGGCTGAAGGATCTGGGATGGGTTTGTTAATAATGCTTAACGACTATGATGCCAAACTGGGTTGGAAATTTGAAACTTTAGCAGAGCTGCCAAATGTAATGCGTGTAACTGTAATGGTGCAGCTAGAAGTATAGTTAAAGCCTTGTTTAATATTGTCCCCACAACCCAAATTAGAGTAATCAAAGCAAATTAAGGAGTTTCTGAATTAATGGAGATTAAGACAAAAGATTATCACGTCTGGTATGACGAAGGAATCACAACTGTCTTCTGTAAGGGCTTTCTGAGACTTGATGGCATGGAAGAATATCAGCCAATTATGGATTTATTAATTGATGCGATCGATCTCCAAGTTAAAGAACAACAAGCCCTAACTACACTAAATTTGCGTGAACTAGAATTTCTTAATAGTTCTGGCATCAGTATGTTGTCAATGTTTGTGGTTAAAGTGAGAGAAAAAGGAA
>JARCMB010000448.1 GCA_030248825.1 Pseudanabaenaceae cyanobacterium MP8IB2.15
GAGCGGGGCTTAGTCATGCTCAAAGATGAACTACGTCCCGATGTCGTGGAGACGATCGCCGCACTTCAGGCAAAAGGGATTGAGATTAAGGTGATTTCGGGAGATAACGTTGATACTGTCGCTTCGATCGCCCGTCAAGCTGGGATTCCCGCCGACGATCAGAACATATTTTCGCAAACCGATCTCGATAGTTTTGATGCCGCTAAATTCAGTCATGCTGCCGTGCATGGGCGAATCTTTGGGCGGATTGTGCCAGAGACAAAACGCGCCTTAATCGCGGCAATGGTGCGACATGGTAGCTATGTGGCAATGGTGGGAGATGGCGTGAATGATGTCCCTGCATTTAAAGAAGCTCAACTGTCGATCGCGATGAATGATGGGGCGCAAATCAGTAAAGATGTTGCCGATATGGTGCTACTGAATAACTCGCTTGCCACTCTGCCTCAAGCATTTGCCGCAGGTGATGAGATCAAACAAAAGATTTTGTCATCGGCGCGGTTATATCTCACCAAGAACATCATGGTGATCCTGACGATCAGCTTCGTGGGTTTCGTACAGCTCCCATTTCCGATCGAACCGCGTCAACTTACAGCTCTAACTTTCTTTGTCGTCAGCGTTCCTACAATTATGATTGCGCTAGGAAAGCTAAAACCTCGGCGGATCAATAACTTCATCCGCAATGTCTTGGGTTACAGTTTACTCGCAGGACTGTTGGGTGCATTGGCAATGACTTTAGGCTACGTGCTGACATACTTCGGCGGATTGGGATTGCTAGACACTCCTGTCAGCGATAATCTGCTCACTTCTAAAGAATTTCAAGAACTAGGACGCGGACAAGCCCAAGCCGTATCGACTTTAATTGGGATTTTCTACAGTTTGCTGATCTTTTGGGAGACTTCGCAAATCTCGATCTGGCGACCTTGGACATTAAGCCGCTTCAAATCCACCGCAATTTTGGGGATTGTTCTGACTTTGACCGCGATCGCTTGTTTAATTGGGATGCCCAAACTCTTCCAAATTGTCATACCCGATCGAATCGGCTGGACATTAGCTTTCTTTTTACCACTCGCTGCCAACTATATTCTCAGAGCGATCCAGTGCAGTCCTCTATTACGAAAAGTACCTCGATCTTTAACCCAACCCTAGTTTTTCGATTCAATCTATGGGCGGTGCCAAATTCTAGTGCAAATAATAAATTCTTTACCAATTTGGTAAAATAAGTTAAAATATACAAGCATGAAGGTTACTTTTAAAAACGCAAAACTGAGTAAGTTTTGCGAGGTAAAGTCAAGTTCCAAAAAACTACGCGCTAGATTAGCTGATCTTAGTGCGGTTGAGTCTGTGCAAGATTTAGTTTATGGAAAGCCTCATCCTTTAAAAGGCGATCGCGCAGGACAGTTTGCTTTATCTCTGGAAGGTGCGGAACGACTTGTATTTGAGCCAAGTAATAATCCCATTCCGTATCTCAACGATGGAAGTATTGATTGGTCAAAAGTAACTGAAGTCTGCATTGTATTTATTGGAGATTATCATGACTGAACAAGAGCTTTCCTTTACTCCCGATTGGGTGTCACCACCAGGGGATACTATTATCGATGCTTTAGAAGAGCGTGACTGGACGCAATCTCAGTTTGCTGAACGCTTAGGCTATACGGAAAAACACGTTAGTCTATTGATTAATGCCAAGGTTCCCATTACTGAGGAATCCGCTCAAAAACTATCGAGGGTGATTGGCAGTACGCCAGAGTTTTGGCTCCGCCGCGAAGCGCAATATCGCGCTCAGTTGATTTATGTCGAAGAAAAGGAGCGTTTGCAATCTTGGATTTCTTGGCTAGATTGGCTTCCTGTGAAGGACTTGATGAGGCAGGGCGCGATCGTCAGTCGGCGTTTAGACAATAAAAATAAGCCTGAAATTGTGAAGGAGTTACTACAATTCTTTGGCGTTGCTTCTCCTGATAATTGGGAAACTTGTTATGCGAATAAACAGGTTGCTTTTCGCCGTACTCGTAAAGATCAAAGTGATGTGGGTGCGATTTCGGCTTGGTTGCGTTTAGGAGAACTTGAAGCGGAAAAGGCGGATGTTCCCAAATATAATAAAGCTAAGTTTGAGAAAGCAGTTCAAGAGATACGCAAGCTCACAGTATTATCGCAATCGGAGTTTATGCCAAAGCTTCATCAATTATGTAACGAATCTGGTGTGGTTTTGGCGATCGTGCCTGCGATTCCTTGCGCTCATACGAGTGGGGTGGCTCGTTGGCTAAGTCCTCACAGGGCTTTGATTCAGCTTTCTTTGTATGGAAAGCAAAACGATCGCTTTTGGTTTACGTTCTTTCATGAGTCAGCGCATATTTTGTTGCACGATAAGAAGGATATTTTTCTGGATGATTCTAGTAAGCTATCTAGTCAGGGCGATCGCCTAGAGTCACAACAGGAAGATGAAGCAAATAGTTGGGCAAGGGAGTTTTTAATTCCATCAGAATATGATGCGGAGTTACCACTGCTTAGGTCGAGGGAATCGGTAATTGATTTTGCTCAACGTGTGGGGATTCATGAGGCGATCGTGGTTGGGCGTTTGCAGTTCGATCGGCTCATTGAGCATAATAGTAAGCTAAATGTTTTAAAACTAAGTCTTACCACTAAAGATTGATGATAGTCGGAGAATTTTAGGTTATTATTTGTAAAATTCAATTAATTAGTTGATTATAATGACAAACTACCAAGTATCTACAGCCTCTTCGGATATTGTTGCTCAGCAATCTGAATCAATTATACCTCTTGACGAATTTAAATCCTTCTTCTACCAACTTAACGGAAAGCCTGATACTGAAATTCGCTTACTAAAAGCAAAAAAAATATTAGAGATAGCAGATATTAGAAGCGTTAATGAACAAGTGGCAGCAAAGCTTGAAAATCATGAAATAACAGCAGGAATTTCATCAATTAATTTTGTGCTTTCAAACAGAAAAATTAAAGATTATGCTACTTGGTCAGAGTTTGAAAGAGAAAATTGGGACACTGTAAACGAAAAGATCCAAACAGTTAGTATCAAGTGGGATATATTGATAAAGCTACCTAAATTCAGTCTTCCACAAAGACATTCAATGAGGCTGAGAATTGGTGGAGATGTTCTACCTAAAGATATATTTCAGTTGATGATGACAAGCGATGATATAGCCCAACTCATAGAAGCCCAAACGCCTAGTGTTTGTAAAGTTGATTTTATTAA
>JARCMB010000084.1 GCA_030248825.1 Pseudanabaenaceae cyanobacterium MP8IB2.15
ATATGAAGAGTCATCACTGACAGCAGTATCATTTGGGGCAATAGTTTCTTCCACTGCCACTTCTTGCTGAGATACTACTTCCTCAGAATCTCTTTCACTTTGAAATTCCGAGTGAATCTGCCGAAAAATGGATATTGCTTCATCGAAGGATAAGGATTCAATTGCTCTACCTTTATCACTTAGACTCCAAACACCACGTCTTGAGGAATCTACAAAACCAGCCTTGACCAGATAGAATCTAGCCCATGCTACTTGATTATCGAAACGGGGCGCACCCCCTTCAAGAAGCTCTGTTCTGTCCTGTTCAGAAATATTTAACTGCCTTGCAATAACATCCCTCACTTCAGATGGACGACCTGATCCGCCCAACTCTTTGAGAGCCTTAATCACAGGCGAGAAAAACTGAACAAATTTTGGTCCACTCATTTATTGCCTCACTAAGAATTTAAGGCATCTAACTAGACATTAACAGTTTCGAGTGCTGGTTCTTGAGGTTGCGAGGCGAGAAATTCAGCTAACTGTGACTCGATCTGATCGCGGACGATTTGGCGATACTCAAGGAAATGCTCGTTGTGGGCGCAAGCCGCGAGGTAATGATCGGTAACTCTGGGATTGTGCTTGATGATGCTAAACAGATGATGCCAGAACTTCCAACGAGTTTCGCGCTTGATCCCTTGTCGCCAAATCACGATCAGCATGGCTTTGATCACTACCCACTCTGGAAACTTTGATGGTGCTGTCCAACTTGCCACACCCATCATCAAAAAACAACGATAGGTTCGATCGAGGTAACTAACTGGATCGTATAAAGTACAAAAAGCTTCAACGTACTCTCTGGCAATGTCTTCCAAAGGACGGGTCGGAATAAAGTTCATCAGCGTAGTCTGGTTGATGTTGCCATCGGAGTTTTCACGCAGACGACCTTCTTTAATGAGGCGATGCCAGAGTGCCGTATTCGGTAAAGCTTGCAACATCGCAAACGTGGTCGAGGGAATTGCCGCAAGTTCGGCAAAACGGACAATTCGATCGCCTGCTCCAGTTTTTTCGCCATCAAATCCAATAATAAATCCCGCCATTGGACGTAATCCAGCTTTGATGATGCTTTCAACTGCTTCGATCAGTGAACTGCGGGTATTTTGAAATTTTTTCGTCATTTGCAAACTGGCTTCATCGGGAGTTTCAATCCCCAAAAACACAGCTTTAAACCCACATTCAACCATCAACTCCAACAATTCTTGGTCTTCTGCCAAGTCAATGGAGGCTTCGGTGTCAAAGTTGAAGGGATACTGATGTTGCTCCATCCAAACTTTCAACTCTTTCAGCAACAGTTTCACATTGCGCTTGTTGCCAATAAAGTTATCGTCCACCATAAACACACCGCGTCGCCAACCTAGCTCGTACAGATAATCTAGTTCGGCAAGTAGCTGGGCAGGATTCTTCGTGCGTGGCTTTCGTCCATAAAGCACAATAATGTCACAAAATTCGCATTGAAACGGACAGCCGCGTGAAAACTGGACTGACATCGAGTCATAAGCATCTAGTTCCAGCAGGTCATAGCGTGGCACGGGGGTAGATGTGACATCTGGTTTATCTAGAGTGCGAAATATTCCAGAAGTTTCACCGCGTTGAACTGCCTCAACAAACATCGGTAAAGTAATTTCCCCTTCATCCAAAATCAAATAATCAGTGCCAACTCCCTGAACTTCATGAGGAACTGAAGTAGGGTAAGGGCCACCTACAGCAACAAGCTTGCCACGTCGTTTCGCTTCTTGGATCTGATCGAGCAAGTCCTGTTTTTGCACGATCATCGCAGACAAAATTACAATGTCTGCCCACTCCCATTCCGATTCAGTCACAGATCGAATATTCCGATCTACCAGCTTAAAATTCCATTCCTGCGGCAAAATAGCCGCCACCGTTACTAGTCCTAGTGGTGGCAGCAATACCTTACGATCGACTAACTCTAGGATCTTTTCATACGACCAGAACGTTTTAGGAAAAAGCGGGTAGAGCAGAAGAATATTCATTTTTTACAGCTTTAAATAGCGATTTCAAGTGGCTTTAATAGCGCTTACCGCGTCTACGTTGTTTACGCTTGGCATCAGCTTTACGTTTGCGTTTTTGAAGCGGGGTTTCAAAATATTGATGCTTCCTCATGTCAGGAAATATACCTGCTTTGGAAACTTCACGTTTGAATCTGCGTAAAGCTGACTCAATACCTTCATTTAATCCGAGAACTACCTGGGTCATTCCATCTCCTCTTGTTGTGAGTAAGTTTACACTAGTGAATTCGCGCTTGAATTTGCACTTGAATTTTTGCTACTGAGCAAAACTCTATGCCAAAGAACATTATATTGAAAAAGTTGCAGGCAGTGAATGATCATCTGCCTATAGTCTGCATTCAGAAATTTTTATTGATTCTCAATAATCTCTAACACTTAATAACGGCGAGAAAATTTGTTACCACCGCCGCCGCTACCTTCTTCGCGAGGTTTTGCCTTGTTAACTTTGAGATTCCGACCCATCCATTCCGCACCGTCGAGTGCAGCGATTGCGGCAGTTTCTTCATCATCGGTTGCCATTTCAACAAACCCAAAACCGCGCATCCGACCTGTTTCACGATCTGTTGGCAACTGAACACGCTTGACTGTACCGTGTTCTGCAAAAATGCCACTAATGTCATTTTGGGTGACATCGTAAGACAAATTTCCGACATAAATTGACATGGGGATCTCTCCAAAATTAAGCAATCATTAGAACTAGAGTTAAATTCGGAGAGGTCTGTAAATAACTGATATTAGACACAAATCACTAGACCGAACATAATTTCACGTAGCCAGTATAGCTTACCGTGAAACTGTGAGCTTATTCTCAAATATTTAAGATTTAACCAGCATAAATCTGCTCTAAATTGCTAGACCCAGTTTTAGCCCCAGCATGGCATGGAGAAACATCAAGCAGAGAATTGCGCTACCAAGATAAGCGTGAGTACTCCGCAATGCCGCTTTGTTGCCCCAAAAGCCTGTTAAAGAGACAGTCGCATTAATTACCAGCAGAATCAGCACGGCTGAACCTGTAATGAAATGGGGGCTTTCGAGTAAAGGTTTGTCCTGCATGACCAGAGATAGTAGACCACCTGTATAACCTGCTGCCAGGAATGCTGTCATCAAAGGAGCTACTTTGCGGTGATCGGTCAAACTTTTAGTCGATGCTTCTGGTGCTGCCACAAGTCTACCGCGCCAGCCTGTTAATCCAACAAAGCTACCCATGATCGAAATTACGATCGACATAAAAAATGGATGCCCCCAATGAACAATCGGAGAAGGCACTCCTAGATTCTCAAACTGATTTGCGATTGGAGTTAGTAGTTCGGTCAGGTTCATGTTGGTGTCGATCGATTTACAAAAATTACAAGTCTTAGGAATCTTTACTTTAATTCACATATCTCAACATATTACATCTGGCTCTATATTTCAATCTAGCTGGCGATAGGTTTGACGATCGAAGCAAAATATTAGGCATCAGATCGGGGATGAATCTTTAAGATATTGCGAAGTTTAATAAATTTAAGTTGAGATTGATTAGTCACTTACACAAGAAGGTTTAGGATGATCTGCAATAAAACTATTAATCAAACATGATGTTCAATCACCTATTAAATTTCACTTTGGCTGCTGCTGTTCCTACAACTGCTGCTTGGTCTTTTAAGGTCTTGCTGATTATGGTCGCCGCTAATTTTTTCGCAATTGCGATCGGTCGTTATGCGATCCAGAACAAAGGGGTTGGGCCAGCTCTACCAGTGGAATTACCAGGCGCATTTCAGGGCTTTGGCTTGCCTGAACTGCTCGCTACGACAAGTTTCGGACATATTTTGGGTGTAGGACTGATTCTGGGATTAGCTCAGGCGGGCTTGATGTAAGAAAAATCAGAAATTAATTAGCCAAACTGCATAGAAAGCCAAGGAATCCTGATGTGTGGACTTCCTTGGCTTTCTGGCTTTAACTGTGTTTTAACTAGGGATGTACCTGACTGAGAATGGCACTGAGCCTGTCATAGTCATCTTTCAGTAAAAGGCTAAGCTGTCTTCCCGCTTGGACTAACCAAGTTCGATCGCATTTACGCGCTTGATATACGTTACGGACTACGGCTGCCACAAGCTCATCTACAGGTGCATTGGACATTTGAGTCAGGGTGCGGAGGAAATGAAATTCTTCGGTAAACTGCTCGATTTCATCATCATCGCAGGTGAAAACTGCTTGGTGAATTTGGGGCGGACGTGATGGTAAATGCTGATAAATTTTGCCGCCAGAACCAAAGCCTGCGATCGCAACTTTAATTTCGGTTTTGAGCATGGCAAAAATCTGCGGTTGTTGCTCTCTAAGTTGGTCGATCGATAATCCTAAAGCTCTAGCACGATGTACAGAATCGATCGGCGCAGTGGTGGCATGATAAACCACACCATAGATCGTTGTGCCAATCCCATTTTCGTCGATCGATTTCACCCAACTACCAAAAGCTGGCATGACTGGGAAGCTCAAATTTTCTGGTTCTAGGCACTGGGCTAAAAACTCTGTGGTTGCGGTTTCTACCACTTCGGCAATATGACTGGGGTTCAGATGATGTATTTCAGTCTGAAATAAGGGTAAGCGCATAAAGAGCTTGATTCAAACAATTAAATTCAAAATCGGGATGATAGGATTCGAACCTACGACATCCTGCTCCCAAAGCAGGCGCGCTACCAAGCTGCGCTACATCCCGTTACATTTAGACTTTTCAGTCAGGTTTCATTCTACGACAGTTAGCTCACAAAATAATACTTTTTTTAAATTTTCCTTGAGTCTTAGCCAGAAAACAGAATAAAGACTATAACTAGATCATCTGGAAATTCACCTACAGCCGATGTCTGAGCAATTATGATCAATTGGCGCGATCTGGCAAATGGTTCTCACTACCAGACTGCATTAGCAATTAAGCAGGAAATGCTAACTGAGAATATCGAGTCAGCTAAACATGGAATAGAGGAGCTAATTGAAGCTTTGAGTCGTTCAGACAAACGGGCCCTGCGAAGTCAACTAGTTCGATTAATCATGCACGTTATAAAATGGAAAACCCAACCAGAAAGACGTTCTTCTAGTTGGGTTTACACGATCGAGAGTGCCAGAATGGAAATTTTAGATCTGCTTGCGGATGAACCAAGTCTAAAACCTGACCTCGATCTGCTGTTTGTGCAGATGTTTGTCAAGTCTAAGAAACTCGCAGAGTCTGAAATGAGTAGCAGATCTGATGTCGCAGAACTTACTTGGGCTGAAGTATTTGACGACGAGTACTGCCTAATCGTAGATTGTTAACGATCTACCTCTGTAAAAGCAGGAGTTCACTTGCTTGCATTGTATTTGTTTGAGGATCGATCGATCTCATCCGAATACGATAACGTGACCCAGAAGGTGGATTGAAGCTAGCAGGACGCAGCCCAAACGAAAAGTCACCATTCTGATCTGCCTGAATCACGGTGTTGAGCAATGGTTGTGTGGCATCGACCACTCCGCCAATACTTGTAAGAGACTCTGCCACAATCTGCACCCGCGCATTGGGAGCAGTGCGTCCCGTTAACTGAACTGGGAGCGAGATCGTATCATTATTCGCGAAGTTGAGAATGCGTGGGACAGAGTTAGATCCTGAAGGATTAGGTGGATTACCAGTATTACCGTTATCAAACCCAAAAGCCCACGATCGAGTTGTCTGATTTCCTGCTCGATCTGCGACTCTGACATCAACATTGACCGAATTTCCTGGTAGAGACTGGGTGGGACGATAGCTGACAAAATTCTGATTGACCGAAGATTGTGATGTCACATCGACCCCATTTACAAATAACTTAATCGTGCGCGGATCGACCCCAATCCCATTGCCATCATCAAATACAGCAGAAATATCGGTCTGGCGATTGGTAACGCGCGTCCGATTTTGGGGCTGAAGATCTTTAATTTCAGGCGCAGCACCATCGATCGTGATCGTCTGTGAAGCTTCTCTGGTTACAGGTGTTGTGCGGGGCATTGATAGAGTTGCAATGATCTTGGCATTGGATTGGTTGTCATTACGGCGCACCGTATACCGACCTTCATAAATGCCGTTTTCGACTTCTCGTAGCGGAATATCTCTTGTTATACCTTCGATCGCAAAAGTAGCATTCGCTTTGGCTGTACCTGCAACTCGCACCGTTAGCTCATCACCACCTGTGAGAAACTGTCTATTTTCGTTATTGAAATCAACACGATCGATCTGCAAGCTGGAACTGTTGGGCGGTGGCTCGATCGCGACAGGCGAACCGTCAAGCAGACCAATTGATAGTGGGGGAAGATTTCTGCCCAAGCGAGAAAGTGTTTGATACATCAGAGCTGCGACTTCGCCTCTAGTTGCCACGTCGTTCGGTCTAATGCGGGTAGGATCGGGGAAATTGACGATAATTCGGGCATTTGCAGCTTTAGAGACGCTTTCGGTTGCCCACTCTGGCACGGCCTGTCGATCGACATAGCGGTTGAGCGCGGCGGGATTGGCACTGCCTTGCAGGGCTTTTGCCAGCACGACTAAGGCTTGAGCGCGGGTGATTTTGGCTTCGGGACGAAAACTGCCATCAGGGAATCCCGTGACTAAACCAGAATTGCTGACCGAGCTAATTGCGCCAGATGCCCAGTAACCTGAGGGAACATCGACAAAAGAACGACCACTGCTAGCGGTTGGTAAATCAAGGGCTTTAACGGCAATCGCGGCGAATTGGGCGCGCGTAATTTCGGCATTGGGTTTAAAAGTGCCATCAGGAAAGCCGCCGATAATCTTGCGACCAGCCAAAGTCGTCACGTATGGTTCTGCCCAGTAACCTTGGACATCGTTAAAATTTTGGGCTAGTGCCTGCTGTGCTGTAACTAAGGCGGCGATAGTTATACCACCAATCCCACACAAAAACTTGCTTGATATAGTGCTTGACATGTAAGTTAGAAGAAATTTATAGAGTGAATATCCTACAAGTGAATCAACAAGTGTCTTAACCACTCTGTCCGCAACCATATAGCAGGATTTATGGTTCACATTAAAGTTTTACAATAGCTGACATTGCTATAGCATCTATCTTTAGTAAGATATAGTCGCAGACAGTTTGATTAGGACAGAGCCATATACTGGCTGAGCGGACTCGAAGCCAAATTTGTCCTAGACTTTGTGGTGACAGCTATAGCTTGTCCTTTCAGGACTAAAATTACACTACTTTTGTTTCTATTTGAACCGATCGCTAAAAAAATCTCGCAGGTTGCCACTGAGCGAGAAAATTCTGGATTCGATCGATCGAACTGGGGATCGGGAAGCGACCCTGAGTCTGCCATTTTCCGAGGAGATAATGTCCCATCGGTGTAAGTCGAAAGCTGTCTGTAATCCCCTGCCCGTCAACCTCGCGACGCAATATCCCTACTTGCACCAGCCATAGCAGAGAGTTCTCGGCAATCGCTAAATCGATCGGATGACTGAGATAAGAGTTTGTACTGCCTTCCTGGGCGATCGACTTCAGAGGTACACCTTCTTTTGCCATGTCCGCGAATAATTCGATCGTAAACG
>JARCMB010000449.1 GCA_030248825.1 Pseudanabaenaceae cyanobacterium MP8IB2.15
ACAAGCGCTTGGAGGATCGGGTACGACAGAAGAAATTTATGAGAAAGTGATACAGATTCTTGACCTGCCTGACAAAATCCTAGAAATTTTGCATGGTAATACAGCCCAAAGTGAGGTTGAGTACCGACTCGCCTAGACTCGAACTTATTTAAAGAAGTATGGGCTTTTACAAAATTCGGCACGAGGAGTTTGGTCGATTGTTAGAGCAGTCAAAAATCCTCAAAAAGTTAGTAGAGATAAATCTGTAGACTTAGATTTATTGGATGAGACCTTGGACTTTATCGAAACCCCAGAAGAACTATCATGGGATCAAAAACTTCATAAGGTATTACTATCACTTAAACCAGATGCTTTTGAACGTCTAGCCCTTCGACTCCGCTCAGGGATCTGGCGGTGGCTGAGCGGTGGTCGTTGAGCGAAGTCGAAATGAGTCGAAGCCAACGACTCAACACATCAGGCAAATTATTCTTAAAATGCTCCTCAGCCGTTAAAGGTTCAATCGGCACACACCCTGTTTATCATCTGGCAATAGATTCGATCGTTTATCATCCAAACTCAACCCATCCGCCTGCACATCGTAAAACCAAACCTCATCCGTACCACCCGAATTAGTTTTAGTAAACATCAAAATCGCGGTCGAAACACCCGCATAGGGCTTAAACACCCCACTAGGCAAAGAAATCACCGCATCTAACTTCTGATCTTCAACTAAAATCTTTCGCAACTCCTTATGAGCCTTCGACGAACCAAATAGAACACCATCAGGCACAATTACCGCCGCCCGTCCCCCAGTTTTCAGCAACCGCAAAAACAACGCCAAGAAAAGCAACTCAGTCTTCTTCGTCTTAACGATCGCCTGTAAATCCTTCGTCGTATTCTCATAGTCCAAATTACCCGCAAAAGGAGGATTAGCCAAAATCAGCGTATAGGCTTCCTCATCCTCCGAATGCTCCTGCGCCAGCGAATCCTTGTAACGCACATCGGGATTTTCCACCCCATGCAACAGCATATTCATACTGCCAATTCGCAGCATCGTATTATCAAAATCAAACCCATGAAACATCCTCTGGTGAAAATGCTCCTTTAACTTGGCATCGGTCAAAACCTCAGGATGATGCTTCCTCAAATACTCATTCGCCGCTACCAAAAAGCCACAAGTCCCACTCGCAGGGTCACAAATCACATCACCCGTACCAGGAGCCATCAACTCCACCATCAACTGAATAATATGGCGCGGCGTGCGAAACTGACCATTTTGTCCAGCACTGGCAATCTTCCCCAACATATATTCATAGAGATCGCCTTTGGTATCTCGATCGTCCATGTTTATCTTTTCCAGTTCATCCACCACCTTCACCAACAGCGCAGGCGTAGGAATCGTAAACCTCGCATCCTTCATGTGTGGAATCATCGCCGCCCAAAGTCCTCAAAAAAGGAAACACATGATCGTTAACCACCTCATACATCTCTGCTGGGGCAAAGTGCTTAAATTTAGACCATCGCAGATCTTCATAAGCACGTTTTTTCGCATCTACTCCCTCTGGGAAAATCCGCCGTTCGATCGACTTCTTGGTTCGCGCCGCATTATTTACCTCAAGCGTGTGCAGATCGTCGAGCCGCCGCAAAAACAGCAGGTAAGTAATTTACTCGATCACTTCAAGCGGGTTAGAAATACCACCCGACCAGAAAGCATCCCAAATTCGATCGATTTGACTTTTAATTTCCCCTGAGATCATATTGCGAGTGTCTTGTCCGATAAATGATTCTGAAAAAATTGGTGAATACCAGTTTCACACCTTTTAGGCTGCAAATAGCTTTTCCCCATTAGTTGGCACTGGTTTCGTATCATGGGAATAATCATTGAAACCCCTTTAGAGCTTTGAGTTATTTATCCTATCCAGCGGAACCAGTCCCTAACCGCGAGAAGTGTAGAGATCTCTTGCGGTTAACTTTTTTTGGGCATGTACACTGTTAATTGGTAGTATTTATAATGGCGTTTCGCGCCTTTTAAGTTCTTCCATGGCTCTACCCGTCTGACTTATCACTATGATTCATGAAATTTTTATGCCCGCTTTGAGTTCCACCATGACCGAGGGGAAAATTACCTCTTGGCTCAAGTCGCCAGGAGACAAGGTAGCAAAGGGGGAGACGGTAGTGATTGTCGAGTCAGACAAAGCTGACATGGATGTGGAAAGTTTTTATGAAGGCTACCTCGGTGCAATCGCTGTACCTGCGGGTGAATCCGCGCCTGTGGGGATTGCGATCGCCTATGTTGCTGAAACTGAAGCCGAAATCGCCATCGCCGAAAAAATGGCATCTGGCGCATCCTCCCCAGCCGCATCGAATGGTGCTGTTGACCCAGTTGTTGCCCAGACCCCTGAACCTGTGCTGGCTGTGGCTGCCTCAACTCCAGTCGCAAAACGTAGCGATCGAATTATTGCCTCACCCAGAGCGAAAAAGCTGGCTCAAGCCAACAAACTAGACTTGAGCGTAATTGTCGGTACAGGGCCGAACGGTCGGATTACCGCTACAGATATCGAATCGATCGTCCAACCATCTGCCGCTAAAGCCCCTGTTCAACCCGCAACTCAACCAGCAGTAGTTACACAACCAGCAACACAACCAGCCAGCAAACCAGTTGCAACTCAAACTGCCGCTCCTGTTTATGCACCCCAAGCAGGCACGGTGAAGCCCCTAACGACATTGCAAAATGCCGTCGTCCGCAACATGAATGCTAGCCTCTCAGTCCCAACGTTTCATGTCGGTTACACGATTACAACTACTGCGCTCGATCAGCTCTACAAACAAATTAAGTCCAAGGGCGTAACGATGACTGCCCTGCTGGCAAAAGCTGTAGCTGTGACGTTGCAAAAACATCCTCTGGTCAATTCCAGTTATACCGAGCAGGGTATTGTTTACAAGAGTGATATCAATGTGGCAATCGCTGTGGCAATGGATGATGGCGGCTTGATTACGCCCGTTCTGCCTAAAGCCGATCGAACCGATATTTACACCCTGTCGAAACAATGGAAGTCTCTGGTCGAACGCGCTCGTGCCAAGCAATTGCAACCCGAAGAATATTCCTCTGGTAGCTTTACGATCTCGAATTTGGGTATGTTTGGAGTCGATCGATTTGATGCCATTCTTCCTCCTGGAACAGGCGCAATTTTGGCAATCGGTGCATCAAGTCCACAGGTAGTAGCGACAAGTGACGGTTCGATCGCTGTCCGTAGCCAAATGCAGGTAAACCTCACCAGCGATCACCGCGTGATCTATGGTGCACATGCCGCCCAGTTCCTCCGTGATCTTGCCCAACTGATTGAAACTGACGCTCAGTCTCTCACTCTCTAAGAAAATTAAGACAATTCAGGCTCAATGCCTGCCGCACGTAACTGGGCCATTAAAATTTGATTGCGTTGATGTTCTTGATCGGCACGTTGATGTTCCTGATCGGCACGTTGATGTTCCTGATCGGCACGTTGGCGTTCTTGCTCGGCGTATTCAAAACCTGTTGGCAATAGATTTCCTGCGGCATCCCACCAACGCAGCCAAGGCAGTTCTAGATTTTGATAACGCCCATGCCAAATACCTAGTTCCACGCCTAAAGCCTCGATCGAATAATGACCTCGATCGTTGGCTGGCAAAAGTTCAAACTGGTTGGCAACAAACCGATACATTTCTACACTAGCTTTTTTGACTTCATAGATGCCATAAAAAGCGGGACGAATCACCTGTTCATAGACAAAAAACTTGCCTGTCCAAGGTGTTCGATCTCTTTCTTCGGAACCATTGCCAGAGACAAATTCTAAAATAATTAAGGGGGCAATAAACTCTTGCCACAGGACATATGAACGTCGCGGTTCGCCATTCAGCGTTGGTGGTACATTTGGCACATAAAACCAGTCAGGAGCTTCTGCACCTTTTTCGGGTGGATCGGTCATCCGCCAATAGATCCCAGAGTCTTGCCCGATCGCATATTGTCCGTCTGGGTAACGTTTTTGCAACAGCGGTGTGAGCGAATCTGTGAGCAGAATACTCTGGGGATGTTCTTGAAAGTTTTTCACAAACGTACCATCCGAATCGGGTAATTGCGTATGATCGGGGAGTGTTAAGGGATGGGTGGAAGGTTTGGTAGTAAGAGTCATGACCTTAGCCCTATGTTTAATTTTCAGTATCTCATGTATTTAAGAAGTAGACTTTTTCAAGCTAATGAGAGTTACAGATATCGTCGAGCTGATCGTTTTAGCCGCACTATGGGGTGCGTCTTTTCTGTTCATGCGAATTGCTGCGCCCGTGTTAGGGCCAGTTTGGCTGATTGAAATCAGAGTAGTATTGGCAGGCTTAGCCTTACTCCCTCTCCTGATCCGCCTGAATATTTGGACTGAGGTGCGTCGTCAAGCCATTCCACTATTTATTGTGGGTTGTCTCAATTCAGCCATTCCGTTTTTGTGTTTCGCTTTTGCCTCGGTGTCTCTACCTGCTGGATTTAATTCGATCTTGAATGCTACCGTGCCGCTATTTGCATCTGTAGTAGCAGCGATCTGGTTAAAAGAAAAATTCACGATCGAACGCCTAATCGGATTTTGCTTAGGATTTGCGGGAGTTGTGGTTTTAGTGGGGTGGGAGAAATTAACGATCGCTACTTCTTTAACTACTATGATTGCGTCGATCGGCGCAGGATTAACCGCGTCCTTACTTTATGCTTGCATGGCTCCATACATTAAGTGGAAATTGTCCGATCTACCACCGATCGCGATCGCGACCATGAGCCTCTTTAGTGCCGCGATATTCCTGCTCCCCGCATTACCTTTTACTGCACCCAAATCTTTCCCCTCGGCGATTGTGCTGCAATCAGTCCTTGCCCTCGCTCTATTCTCAACCGCATCAGCTTACCTGCTTTTTTTTCGCCTGATCCAAAACATTGGCTCGACCAAAGCTCTAACTGTTGCTTACCTGATTCCATTATTCGCTATGGGTTTTGCAGCAATCTTCCTCAAGGAGACAATTACGTCATCAATGGTATTTGGTGGTGGGTTAATTTTACTGGGGACATCGATCGCCAACGACTTGTTCAAACGAAAACAGATTGATTTTTTCTAGTTGGTCGCCTGTGACTGCTGTATAATCGTTAAGCCTTGTTTCTGCTCGTGAAGCAGAAACCTTTTTTTGTCCAAAAGGAAATCAGATTTATGTCCCGTTCATACGAAACCATGTACATTCTCCGCCCTGACTTGGGGGAGCAAAATGTCGATCTAGCGATTGCCAAATATCAAACTTTACTCCAAGGTCAAGGCGTAGAAACTATTGCGATTCAACACCGTGGCAAACGTCGCCTCGCCTACGAAATCGCCAATAATCGTGAAGGTGTTTACATTCAGATGAACTACACCGCCAAACCAGGTTCAGTTGAAGTCATGGAAAAAGCCATGCGCCTCAGTGACGATGTAATTCGTTACATGACTGTGAGATTGGATTCAGTTGAAGAAATTGCGGAAATAGCTGAAGCTCCCGAAGCGGCTATTGCAGATCCAGCCCCTGAACCTGCACCCAAACCAGCCCCTGAACCTGCACCCAAACCAGCTTCTGAGCCAACCCCAGAAATAGCTCCTGAGCCAACCCCAGAAATAGCTCCTGAGCCAACCCCAGAAATAGCTCCTGAACCAATTGCGGCTTCTGCTTAAAGTTAGTTCTCGCTCTGCTAAAGCCAAAACAACTAGGGCACAACCAACACGGGGCAGGGGGAAAGATTAATTACTCTCTGGCTGACACTACCTTCGGGATGCTCTTCAGCCAGACTCATGCCACGTGAACCCATCACAATTAAGTCCGCACTAATTTCATCGGCGACATCGCAGATCACAAAAGCGGGATTACCTTCTGCGATCTTGGTTTCAGCGACAATGCCTGCTAAGCCAAAGTTTTCTTTGGCTTTTTCGAGCAGGCTTGCGATCGCCGCAACATCACCCTCAGGCTCTAACACCGACAGAATTACCAAGTGGGCTTGATATTTCTTTACCATTTCGACCGCCACGTCGGAGGCTTGACGAGCTTCGATACTTTGGTCAATTGGAAATAAAATCGTACTAAACATCTATGCTTCGGTAAGATCTAATACAACTCGATAAGAACTTTCTGACTCTTTTATTCATATTTTTCCAAACACTATTCACACTAGAGGATTTAAACCTGTGTCCAAGCAAACTTTAGCAAATTTAAATTCTGCCAGCTTGTCTGGGAAAAAAGTTTTGGTCAGAGTTGACTTTAATGTACCTCAGAATGAATCTGGGGCTATTACTGATGATACTCGGATTCGGGCGGCCCTGCCGACGATCCAGTATTTGATTGATGCTGGAGCTAAAACGATTTTGGCAAGCCATCTGGGTCGCCCTAAGGGAGTCACCGAAAAGTTTCGTCTTACCCCAATCGCTACCCGTCTATCGGAACTGCTGGGCAAGTCCGTAGTAAAGACCGATGACTGCATTGGTGATGCTACAACCGCAACTGTAAATGCGATGAGTAATGGCGATGTCGTGCTGCTAGAAAATGTTCGCTTCTATATTGAAGAAGAAGAAAACGATCGAGAGTTTGCGCGGAAGTTAGCGTCTGTTGCCGACATGTATGTGAATGATGCTTTTGGCACTGCCCACCGTGCCCATGCCTCAACCGAAGGCGTGGCAGAATTTTTAAACCCCGCAGTGGCTGGCTTCTTGTTAGATAAAGAGTTGCAGTATCTTAGTGGCGCGATCGACAATCCCAAGCGTCCTTTAGCAGCAATCGTTGGTGGCTCCAAAGTTTCCAGCAAAATTGGCGTGATTGAAACGTTACTGGAAAAAGTGGACAAATTACTGATCGGCGGCGGTATGATCTTTACCTTCTATAAAGCGAGAGGACTGGCAGTTGGTAAGTCTCTGGTCGAAGAAGATAAGTTAGATTTAGCTCGATCGCTCTTGGCTAAGGCTAGAGAGCGGGGCGTGCAATTGCTGTTCCCAACTGATGTTGTGGTCGCTGATGCCTTTAGTCCTAATGCTAATGCCCAAACCGTGAGTGTCGAAAATATTCCTGACGGCTGGATGGGCTTGGATATCGGCCCTGACTCGATTAAGTTTTTCCAATCTGCCCTAAGTGATTGCAAGAGCGTAATCTGGAATGGTCCCATGGGTGTATTTGAGTATGAAAAATTTGCGGCTGGTACCGAAGCGATCGCCCATACATTGGCAGATCTAACGGCTACAGGCACAATTACGATCATCGGTGGTGGTGACTCAGTAGCGGCGGTCGAAAAGGTCGGTGTCGCTGATAAAATGAGCCACATTTCGACGGGCGGTGGTGCGAGCTTGGAGTTGCTAGAAGGCAAGATCCTGCCTGGCATTGCTGCACTGGATGATGCTTGACCTCACCCCTAGCCACTCTCCTGAGAGGAGAGGGGAACAGGACTTGAAATTCAGATCCAAAATTCTTAGCTATTGTGACTACCGAAAACTGTACGCTCTCATCTCATGCCAACGGCAGCCAAAGTCTGTCGATCGATCCTAGCAAATTGTCAGGACTGCGCGGACGTATTACCGTGCCTGGTGATAAGTCAATCTCGCATCGATCGTTGATGTTAGGTTCGCTCGCAGAAGGTGAAACCGTGATTCGCGGCTTGCTATTGGGTGAAGATCCACGTAGTACTGCTGCTTGCTTTCGGGCGATGGGAGCGCAGATTTCCGAACTTAATTCGGAATTAGTCAGGGTGCAGGGAATCGGCTTGGGCAATTTGGGCGAACCAGTTAACGTGCTGGATGCTGGGAATTCTGGCACGACTTTGCGCCTGATGCTAGGAATATTGGCGAGTCATGCGGGGCGGTTCTTTACGGTCACTGGTGATGATTCTTTACGATCTCGTCCCATGTCTCGTGTAGTGAATCCACTTAGACAGATGGGAGCTAGTATCTGGGGGCGAGAAAATGGCGCAAAAGCTCCATTGGCGATCGAAGGTCAAAACCTAAAATCAATCCATTATCATTCGCCGATTGCTTCGGCACAGGTGAAGTCTTGTCTGCTCCTAGCAGGATTGATGATCGATGGCGAAACAATTGTGACCGAACCAGAGCGATCTCGCGACCATAGTGAGAGGATGCTGGCGGCATTTGGAGCCGATCTAGAGGTGGATATTGCCACAAATACCGTGATGCTCAAAGGTCGATCGAACTTAGTCGGACAGGAAATCACTGTGCCTGGAGATATCAGTTCGGCGGCATTTTGGTTAGTAGCGGGGTCGATCGTACCTAACTCGGACTTGGTAATCGAAAATGTCGGGGTTAATCCAACTCGCACAGGTATATTAGAAGTTCTTGCGGCAATGGGAGCGGATATCAGTTTAGAAAATCAACGCGAAGTTACGGGCGAACCAGTTGCCGATCTGCGGGTGCGATCATCTCAACTCAAAGGTTGCAAGATTGGTGGGGCTTTAATCCCTCGGATGATTGATGAGATTCCTGTACTCGCGGTGGCGGCATCGCTAGCAGAGGGCACGACGATCATTCAAGATGCGGCAGAGTTGCGGGTGAAAGAAAGCGATCGAATTGCGATCACAGCCAAAGAACTCAACAAAATGGGTGCGAATATTATCGAATTGCCTGATGGCATGGAAAT